>JAUZPW010000061.1 GCA_030705725.1 Bacillota bacterium | reverse complement strand
TGATAAGCCTGTAAGGGTTTACACAGTTGAAAAAGAGAAACTTATTGATTAAAGGCGGGGGCTTTGCTATTGCCGTTAATTGATTTTTATGGTATGGTTAAAACTGGGATTAATTTGCGCTGTACGCTTATATTATTTAAAGGTATAATAGGCCGGAAAAGGCATAAACTCAATTAATCCGCGAAAGCGGAGTATTATAACAGATATTCTTGACATAGGTTTTGCGTATAACTATAATGAATATATTGCTATACCGGGCGAAAACCGGTATGGAAGGTGGGGTTTTATCAAGTGCAGAAACAGTATAAGCTGACAAAAGAAAGCATGGAAAAGCTCGAAAAGGAGCTGGACTATTTAAAAAACGTACGCGAACACGAAGTCGCGGAGCTTATTAAGGAAGCGCGCTCTTTCGGCGACCTTTCCGAAAACAGCGAATACGACGAGGCGAAAAACGAGCAGGGAAAGGTTTTCTCTAAAATTGCCGAGCTTGAAAACATACTTGCGAACGCGGTTTTGATAAGCGAGGACAGCGTAAGCTCGAACGAGGCTAATATCGGGCTTTCCGTCAAGGTGCTTGATCTTGAGACAAATGAAGAGGAAAAGTACCGCATAGTCGGAGCAAGGGACGCGAATCCCGTCATGGGGTATATTTCCGACGAGTCGCCCGTGGGCCGCGCGCTTTCGGGGAAAAGAGTCGGCGATATTGTCACGGTCGAAGTGCCGATAGGCGAAATAAAGTATGAAATCCTTAAAATCTGGAAGGAAAACGAATAGGTTTTTTACATGCTGAAAAGCGCCGGACTTCACAAGGCTGCGGGGATTGTCCTGTGGTCGTTTTATATTTGGCATCGGGCAGGAGGGCTAATTTTTGGCCGGGGAAGTTAATAGTTTAAACAGCAGCGAAGAACAGGAAAATCTAACCGAAATTCTCAGGGTGCGCCGCGAAAAGCTTGCGGAGCTTCAGCAGGAAGGGCACGACCCGTTTGAGATCACAAAATATATCGTTACGCATCACACGACAGACGTTAAGGATAATTTTGAAACTACGGAAGGGAAGCTTGTCTCCCTTGCGGGACGGATTATGTCCAAAAGGGATATGGGAAAAGCGTCCTTCTGCGATATTCTTGACAAGAAGGGCAGAATCCAGCTTTACGTCAGAATCGACGAGGTCGGAGAAGAAAGCTATGCGCGTTTCAGAAAATTCGATATAGGCGATATTGTCGGCGCGGCCGGAACCGTCTTCAAGACAAAACGCGGTGAAATATCTATCCATGTGACGGAGATCACGTTGCTTTCAAAGTCGTTAAAGCCGCTGCCGGAAAAATTCCACGGCCTTAAGGATCAGGATCTGCGTTACCGTCAGAGATATGTTGACCTTATTGTGAACCCCGAGGTGCGGCGCACGTTTGAAATCCGCAGCGCCGTCATTAAAAGCATCAGAAGCTATTTAGACGACAGGGGATATATGGAAGTCGAAACGCCGGTGTTGAATACGATTCCCGGCGGGGCTACGGCGAGGCCTTTTATCACGCATCACAACACTCTTGATATAGATATGTACCTTAGGATTGCGACCGAGCTTCACTTAAAGCGATTAATCGTCGGAGGCCTTGAGCGGGTTTACGAAATCGGCAGGATTTTCAGAAACGAGGGCATGTCCGTCAAGCATAACCCCGAGTTTACGACGATCGAGCTTTATGAGGCTTATGCGGATTACCATGATATGATGGATATTACCGAGGGAATCATTACGAACGCCGCTGAAAAGGTGCTTGGCGGCTGCAAAGTGGTTTATCAGGGCGAAGAGATAGATTTGTCGCCGGGTTGGGCGAGAATGACTATGACAGAGGCCGTAAAAAAATATACCGGCGTCGATTTTTCGGAGATTCCGGACGATGCTGCGGCGCAAAAGGCCGTCAGGGCCGCTGGCGTCGAATTTGAGGGATGCCCCTCGAGAGGCGATCTTTTAAGCTTTATGTTTGAGGAGAAGGTTGAAGAAAAGCTTTTGCAGCCGACGTTCATTACGGATTATCCGGTCGAGGTTTCGCCGCTTGCAAAACGCAAAAAGGACGACAAGAGGCTTACAGAGCGCTTTGAGCTGTTTATTGCCCGCCGTGAGCTTGCAAATGCGTTTTCGGAGCTAAACGACCCGATCGACCAGAAGGAGCGTTTTATGCGCCAGGCACAGCTGAGAGCGTCGGGGGACGAGGAAGCGAACATGATGGACGACGATTACATTAACGCTCTTGAATACGGCCTGTCGCCGACCGGCGGAATGGGCATGGGAATCGACCGCCTCGTTATGCTGTTTACGGACAGCGCCTCTATCAGAGATGTGCTTTTATTCCCGACGATGAAACCGTCTGATTGATTTTTAAGAGGACCTTCGTGATGACGCGGGCCCTCTTTTCCATATTTTAGCCGCAAACGGGTGAAACGATGACAATAACAAGCATGGACAACCAATATGTGCGCCGCTTTGCGAAGCTCGTTAAAGACAGGGCGTTTAGAGAGTCCTGCCGCGAATATATTCTTGAGGGCGACAAGCTTTTACAGGAGGCTTTGTCCTGCGGAGTAAAGCCGGAATACGTTTTTTACCTCGAGGGGAGCCTTGACGGCTCGCTGACCGAAGCGCTGAAAAAGCTCTCGGTGCCTCTTCTTTGCGCGGACGAAAGGGTCATGGGGAAAATCACCGACGTCAAAACGCCCCAGGGTATAGTTTTCTCCTGCCCAATGCCGGAGCTTTCCGTGCCCGGGGAGCTTAAAAAAGGCCCGTATATTATACTTGACACTGTTTCGAACCCGGGAAACCTGGGTACGATAATCCGCACGGCTGACGCGTTCGGGATAAGCGGCGTTATTCTCACCGGGAGCTGCGCCGATCCGTTTTCACCCAAAACAGCGCGCTCGGCCATGGGTTCTCTATTCAGGGTTAAGCTTTACAAAGCGTCATACGAAGAATTAAAAACGTTGTTCGACAGATCGGGCATCCCTTTTTATTCCGCAGTGCTGTCGGAAGACGCCGGTCTCATCGGAAGCCTGCCGCTTGAAAACGCCGCCGTTATCATCGGAAACGAGGCTCACGGCGTTTCGGAGGAGCTCAGAAAGCTTAGCGCGGGGGCGCTTATTATCCCGATGAAAGGCGAAACTGAATCTCTTAACGCGGCCGTTTCGGCGGCGATCTTCATGTGGGAAATGACAAAAAGAGGGTGAAAGTTTGTCGGCTATTAAATACTGGGTATGGCTGAACGCGCTTAAGGGGCTTGGATGCGTTAAAATCGCGCGGCTGTTGGATTTTTTCGGGACACCTGAAAATATCTACACAGCGCAGGACGCGGAGCTTAAAGAGGCCGCCCGTTTAAGCGAAAGGGACTTAGCCGAGCTGAAAAACAAATCATTCGACAGGGCAAACTCGATTCTCGAGCAGTGCGACAGGCTTAAAATCAAAATAATAACAATGGCGGACGCGCAGTTTCCGGATAGGTTAAAGGCGGTTCACGCCGCGCCGGCGCTTTTATACGTCAAGGGGCGCATGATGGATTTCGACGAGGAAATCGTTTTGTGCATGGTAGGCTCAAGGAAGGCTACGCCCTACGGTCTCGTTAACGCGGAAAGGCTCGCATACAGTCTTTCAAAATCCGGCGCGGTTATACTTTCGGGAATGGCGTCGGGTATCGACACCGCCGCGCATAAAGGCGCATTAAAGGCAGGCAGACCCACGACAGCCGTGCTCGGATGCGGGCTCGACATATGCTATCCGCCTGAAAACAGGGGGCTTATGGAAGACATCGCGGCGACCGGAACATTGATAAGCGAATATCCTCCCGGGATGCAGGCGCTTGCCGGAAATTTTCCAGCGAGAAACCGGATTTTGAGCGGGCTCTCGCTCGGCACCATTGTCGTTGAAGCGGCTGCTACGAGCGGAGCGCTTATTACGGCGAATTACGCGCTCGAGCAGGGCAGGGATGTTTTCGCCGTTCCCGGAAATATAGACGCCGAAAGCTGCCGCGGTACAAACAGCTTAATTCAGCAGGGCGCGAAGCTTATTACGGAGGCTTCGGACGTTCTCGAGGAATACTCGGGGCTTTATCCGCATAAGCTTATAGGAACAAAAGAATATAAAATCCCGGAGGCGGCGCAGAGCACGCCGGTTTATGAGACAAAATGCGAGGTCGGGCTGCCCGAGGGCTTAAACGCCACGGAAGCGGCGATTTTTGGCGCGGTCGCGGACGAAAAAACCGTGCACATAGACAGAATAATACAAAAGACGGGGCTCAGCGCCCCTGAGGTTCTTTCCGCCTTGACAATTCTTCAGTTAAAGAACATAATAAAACAGCTTCCGGGTAAATACTTTTCGTTAGACCAGAGATAAAAGCTACAGGAGGAACATTTTTGATGGCCAAGCTAGTCATCGTGGAATCGCCGGCTAAAGCCAAGACGATTGCGAAGTATCTGGGCTCCGGGTATCAGGTTAAAGCATCAATGGGACATCTTCGTGACCTGCCGAAAAAAAAGCTCGGAGTAGATATTGAGGGCGGGTTCATTCCGCAATATACACCGATTGAAGATAAGGATAAAATAATTAAGGAGCTAAAGGAAGCCGCGGATAACAGCGAATTCGTTTACCTCGCTACCGACCCCGACCGCGAGGGCGAGGCGATTTCATGGCATCTCAAGGAGCTTCTTAATCTTGACGATAAAAACACAAAAAGGATCACGTTCAACGAAATTACCGCCAAGGGAGTTAAGTCCGGGATAGAGGCGCCGCGCGCTATCGACGATAAGCTCGTCGACTCGCAGCAGACAAGGCGTGTACTTGACCGCATCGTCGGATATAAGCTTTCGCCTTTTTTATGGAGAAAAATCCGGCCGGGACTTTCGGCGGGCCGCGTTCAGTCGGTCGTCACACGCCTGATCGTCGACCGCGAGCGCGAAATCAGGGATTTTAAGCCGAAGGAATACTGGACTATAAAGGCCGAGCTCTCGGCCTCAGGCTCAACGTTTCCCGCCTCGTTTCACGGTGATCTCAAGGGTAAAATCGAGCTTAAGGACAAGGAGGCCGCGGACCGTATTTTAGCCGCGGTTACGGGCAGTGCTTTTACCGTCGGCACGATAAAGGAACAGGAAAAGAAACGCTCCCCGGCCCCGCCGTTTATCACTTCGACTTTGCAGCAGGAGGCGTCGAGGAAGCTCAATATGGCGTCGAAGCGCACTATGGCTGTTGCCCAGGAGCTTTACGAGGGCGTTGAGCTTAAGGAGCAGGGGCTAACCGGCCTTATCACCTATATGAGAACGGATTCGACCCGCCTTTCGGACGAGTCGCTTACTGCCGCGCACGAATATATAAAGGAACGCTTCGGCGAGAAATTCGCGCCCGCTAAGTCAAGGGTCTATAAGACAAAAAGCGGAGCACAGGACGCGCACGAGGCAATCCGCCCGACGGATCCCGCGCTGACCCCCGATTCCGTTAAAAAAAGCCTAACACCGGACCAATTTAAGCTTTACAAGCTGATATGGTCGCGGTTTGTCGCCTGCCAGATGGCGGACGCGATATACGACACCGTTTCGGCGGATATTATTTCTGCGGGTTATGTGTTCAAGGCAAACGGAAGGACGCTTAAATTCGCGGGCTTTACTGCGGTTTACGAGGAAAGCCGCGACGAGGACAAAAATGAGGAGGACGGAGCGCTTCCGCGCATGAGCGAGGGTATGGAGCTTAAAGCCGGAAAGATCGAGCCGGAGCAGCATTTCACGCAGCCGCCCGCGCGCTATACCGAGGCTTCTTTGATCCACGAAATGGAGGAAAAGGGGATCGGCCGCCCGAGCACTTACGCGCCTATTATTTCAACGGTTTTAGGACGAGAATACGTTAAAAAAGAGCAGAAAAGCCTTAAGCCGACGGCGCTCGGAGAAGCCGTAACGGACCTTATGTGCGACAAGTTCAACGATATAGTCGACGTTAAGTTTACGGCAAAGATGGAAGACGAGCTTGACAGCATCGTTGCCGGAAAGACGGATTACAAAAAAATGCTCGGGGAGTTTTACGAAAACTTTTCGGGTGAGCTGTCGCAGGCGGAAAAGGATCTTGAGAAAAAGAGAATCAAGGTCGTCGAGGAAAGCGACGTTTTATGCGATCTTTGCGGGAGAAAAATGGTTATTAAGCAGGGCCCGTTCGGAAAGTTCCTGGCGTGCCCGGGCTATCCCGAATGCAAAAGCACAAAGCCGATCACAGAGGACACCGGCGTTTCATGCCCGCTTTGCGGCGCCCGCGTCGTAAAAAAGAAATCCAAAAGCGGTTATTCCTATTACGGCTGCGAGAAAAACCCGACATGCAAATTCATGACCTGGGACAAGCCGACGACAAAAACATGCCCGAATTGCGGAAAAGCCGTTTTTAAGAGGTATACCAAGGAAGAAAAGAAGAACGTTTGTCTTAATCCGGAATGCGGTTGGGAAGAGGAGCTTAAAAAGAAAAAATGACGATTAACGTGGTCGGCGCGGGGCTTGCGGGCTGCGAGGCCGCATGGCAGGCAGCATTACAAAACGTACCGGTCAGGCTTTTTGAAATGAAGCCTGAAAAAACCACCCCGGCCCATAAAAGTGCAGATTTCTGCGAGCTTGTTTGCTCGAATTCATTCCGGTCCGACGAGCTTTCAAACGCCGTCGGACTTCTTAAGGAAGAGCTGAGGCGGCTTGGCTCGCTTATTCTATCATGCGCTGCGGAAACTAAAGTCAAGGCGGGCGGCGCTCTGGCAGTCGACCGGGAGGCTTTTTCAAAAGCGGTTACGGAAAAAATCAGGAATAATCCGAAAATCGAGATAATACAAAAGGAAATAACGGAGATACCGGACGGGCCGACGATTATTGCCACGGGGCCTTTGACGTCGGACGTTCTTTTCAGCGCTATAGGAAAGCTTACAGGAAGGGAATCGCTGCATTTTTACGATGCGGCGGCGCCGCTTGTCGCTTTCGAGAGCATTCATATGGAGGACGCGTTTTTCGCTTCGCGCTATCTAAAGGGCGAGGGGGACGATTATCTTAACTGCCCGATGGATAAAGAATGCTACGACGCTTTCGCGGATGCGCTTGCAACCGGAGAGGAAGCTATGGTACACGGCTTCGAGGACAAAAAGGTTTTTGAGGGCTGCATGCCGGTCGAGGTTATGGCCAGGCGCGGGCACGACACATTGAGGTTCGGCCCGCTTAAGCCGGTCGGGCTGATTGACCCCGCCACCGGGAAGGAGCCTTACGCCGTTTTGCAGCTCAGGCGGGATAATTTATCCGGAAGCTTATATAATATGGTAGGGTTTCAGACGCACCTCAGATTCCCCGAGCAAAAACGTATTTTTTCAATGGTTCCGGCGCTAAGGGAAGCCGAGTTTATGCGCTACGGCGTCATGCACCGCAATTCGTACCTCGATTCGCCGCGCCTTTTAGACGGATTTTACCGTTTGAAAGAAAAGCCGGAGCTTTTTTTCGCGGGGCAGATGACGGGAGTTGAAGGCTATATAGAGTCGGCGGCATCCGGCTTTTACGCGGGGCTTAACGCGGGGCGGCTTGCAAACGGAAGGGAGCCCGTGCTTTTTCCGAGGGAAACGGCTGTCGGGGCGCTTGCCGCATATATAAGCGACGAAACGGTTAAGGATTTTCAGCCGATGAATATAAACTTCGGCATAATCGCCCCGATTGAAAAAAAGCGCTTCAGAGGTAAACGGGAAAAGAACCTGGCTATA
>JAUZPW010000060.1 GCA_030705725.1 Bacillota bacterium | reverse complement strand
AGGAGCGCAAGCTCCGAGGAGTCCGCTATCTTAAAATCCGGAGACAACCCTAGAGCCTGAAAATTTTCCCGCAAAAAATAATGGCAGAAGGAATGAACCGTCATAATCTGAGCGCCCGGCAGAAGCCTTAGCTGGCGGATAAGCCGGCGGTCGTTCCCCGTCTCCCTTATCCTGTCCTCGATCGCCTGCGCAAGCTTATAGCGCATTTCAGAAGCCGCCGCGTTAGTGTAGGTTACAATCAGAAATTCGTCCAGGTCGCGGGGGTCTTTTTCATCCGTAATCCTTCTTAATACGCGCTCTATGAGCACCGCCGTCTTGCCTGAGCCCGCGGCTGCGGATACTAGCAGACTGCCGTCTCCGGGCTCCATTGCTTTTAGCTGTTCGTCAGTCCACGATACACTCATCCGGTTCCCCCCCTTCGTAAAGCCTGCTTAATGCCTCGCTTCTGCTTTGATGAGCCAGCATGCGCATTTTATCATACGGCCCGCTCTCGTCGAACAGGCACGCGCTTTTAAGCTCGCAGTAATCGCATATGCTTTCGCCGACGCCCCTGCGGTAGGGGTTCGCCTCCGTATTTCCCTTGGTAATCAGCTCTCCCATTTCACGAAGCGTTTTCCTGATATGCTTTTTAAGCTTTATAAACTGTTCCCGGGTCGCTACGGAGGAAATCGCGGCCACCGTTTTGTCAAGCGTAAGCTTGACCGGTATAAACCGGCCCTCGCCCGAAATTCCGTTCTCCATTGCCTCGATAACCGGAACCTCGTTTAATATAAGCCCGCTGCGCCTGAGCTCTTTTAAGGTCAGGGCTTCAATTTCCCCTTCCGAGAGCCCGGACCCCGCGCGCAGGCGCGGTTCGTGCGCGGGAACATATAAAACACCTGCGGGCGTTATTTCCTCAATCTTCTTTTTGAGGCGTTCCTCGTAACGTTTAAGTCCGAATTCTTCTATCGTGAAAAGATAAAGCAGAAGCTGCAAATCCAGCCCGTCCAAAACGTCCGAAAGTGAAAAGCTCTTGTTTCCCGTTTTGTAATCGACCACACGCAGATAAAGCCTGTCGTCCTTAACATAACCGTCCACCCTGTCGACCTTGCCGTTTAAGGAAAGCACGCCGTTTGAAAATTCCGTTTTCGGAGGAGGAATATCGCCCTCGTTTGAAAAATTCAGCTCGAAATCAAGCGGCGTGAACAGTGAGCTCTGAAGCTCGTGCAAAACGTTTTTAAGCACCCCGCCCGCGCATTTTTGGAGCCTGCCGAAAAGATAAATAAACCTCTTTGTTTTGCCTCCAAGCCCGAAAAGGACCTCGTCGGCGTATGCGTCGGTAAAACGCCGGCAGACTATTTCCGCGTCCTCGTCCGTCGCGGCTGCAATTCCTCCCGGAGCTGAGCAAAGCTCTTTGACTCCTTTTTCAAGTATGTAATGAATGAACGTGCCGACGGCGGGAGCGTCAAAAGCCGCCGCCTCCCGATTTTTCGCTTTAAGTCCGTACCTCATAAAAAAAGCGAACCTGCAGCTTTCAAATTTTTCGGCGCGCGTGGCCGACATTCTTATCTCTTTTCCGTAGAGCTTTTCTATAAGCTCCGCGTTTCCTATCGGCCCGCGCTTTTGCCCGGCGGCGCGTTCGGCGAGCAGTAACCGCCCCTTAAATTCCGGTCTCTTTTCAAAATAGCGCTTAAGGCACGGGCTTAATTCCTCCGATGCATCCGAAAGTGCCAAGTCAAAGCCTGCAATTTCGCTCTCGAGCTTGAAAGCCCCGCCGTCTTGTGGCGGGTATTCCGTCTTAACAGCCGGAAACAGTCTGAGAAGGCGCGATAAGGCGTATGCGGGGCGCTGCTTTGCTTCCCCTCCAGCAAAAAGCGGATAACTCAGGCTCAGCCGTTTAATCGGCGAGGAGATCATGCGGTAGATATAATAGTCTTCCTCGTAAGCCCGCATTCCGGGGTCTTCCCCAAGCTCGAAGCCAAGCGAAATAAGCTCCTCGCGGTCCCGGTCCGTCAAAAGTCCGTCCTGCTTATTAGGAGGCGGAAACATCCCGTCTGCCGCGCCAATAATAAAAACAGCCGGAAAATGTTGGCCTTCCGCAACGGAAAAATCGCCGAGCGTTACGGCGTCTATGGCCGCGGGTATAGTACCCACGTCATAGCCCGTCAGCAAAAGCGTAAAAAGCTCGTAGAATTCGCGCAGGTCGAGCTTCTCGTTTTCCAGTACGTTAGCGAACTGGCTCAACGCGTCTGTAAGAATGTTAAAAAGCTGAGAGTACTCGTCCGCAAGCTGGCCTTCGCCTTTGGCGGTCAGCCTGGCGGACTCTTTGCTTATGGCTTCGGCGAGGCCCGTGTCCTCCATAAAACCGTAAAGCACCGCGGCGTAGTCCCCGCCTGTCTCGGCTTCGGCAAGCGTTTTTTTGAGCCTTAACAGCGGGCCGCGCACGTCGTCCTTAATACGGTTAATATCGGACAGGCGTTTTTCGGAGTCTTCCGTAAACGGCGCGAATCCGTCCGGATTAAAGTTCCAGTCTCCGTCGTCCGTCCATTGTTTTCCCTTGACGCCCCATGTGAAAACGTAATTTTCAAGCTTGTCCGCGTCGTCCTGTCTTATCCCGGAAAGCCTCGTCTTTAAGTAGCTGAAAAGCGTGTCGAACGAAAAATCCGAGCGCACCGTGTCAACCGCCGAGATAAGGAACGATACGACGGGCTTTATAAGAATATCTGTTTTTCTGCTGAAAAAAGCGGGTATTTTGTACCGCTCGAAGACTATCTCAAGAATCGGCGCGTAAGAATCGAAAGCCCTGGATATTACGGCCACGTCGCGCCAGCGCAGTTTGTCTTTTCTTACAAGCTTTATTATTTTTGAAGCGGCTCTTTCGCATTCCTCAAACATATCCCGGGCCGCGAAAACGCCGAGCTCCGGGCACTCACTTTCAAAAGGTGCCGCGCCGTAATCAAATAAATTCCTTTCAAGATACGTGAGCGCGCTTTCTTCCTGCCCCGAGTCGAGACAAGAGCAGCTTATGCTTATTCCCTGTTTTTTTGCAAGCCTTGTCAGTTTTTCTATTGTTTTGACAGGTTTCTTAAAAACCTCTTCCTCGTCTTCGCCGCACGTAAAGAAAACGGAAACCGACCGCGCCTTTTTCATTATTTCCGCCATAAGGTCAAGTTCCTGCTTCGTAAACCCGGAAAACGAGTCAAAATAAACGTCCGCGCCGTTAAAGAACCGGCTTACTTTTACCGCCTTTAGGAGCCTTGTCATTTTGTCGCGCGGATCATACGAGCCTTCCTCCGTAAAGGAAGTGTATACCGCGTAAATATGCGCAAGGTCTGAAAGCCTTTTTTTTAGCGATCCGCCGGTTTCAAAGGACGCCTGCAAAAGCTCTTCAGGCGTTATTGCGGCGCTTTTCATCTCGTCCGCAAACGAAATCAATCCATTTATAAATTCCGGCTTTCTGGCAATCTTATTGTAAACTGAAAGCGAAGCCTCCGCCCTCGAGACGCAGAGCCGCATTGTAAGAAGTCTCCCGGCGTCGTCTAAATAGCTGTCGCACAGGCCTCCCACCTCGGAGAAAATCTTTTTTGCGAGGCTGCTGAAAGTATACACCCCTGCTAAAAGCCCGATCTGTGATCCCCCGGTTTTCGCAAGAAGGCGCTCCGTTATATGAGAAGAAGTCTCGGGCACAATTATAATCTGCGGCCCGGTACCGGCTCTTTTTATAACGCTTTCAAGCATCAGCCTTGTTTTTCCGGACTTTGCCCGTCCCTTTATTATGTAAAGCAAAAGGTTCCCTCCTCTCTCTTTTATTATAACATAATATATAATATAAAAAAATCGGGCCTTAAAGGCCCGTTAATGGAATATTCTGTGCTTAAGATCTCCGTAAACTTCGGCAATCTTAAATTTAATTTTGTAGCCCGAAGTCTCCCCCGTGATGAATGAAACGTCGCCGTTTGAAAAGCCGGAAGACTCCGCGGTGTTTTCTATTGTTTCACCCTCGCTTGCTGCAATGCAGAGCGGCGGGAAAAGCACGCACCACCAGTTTTTGCCTTTTGCCTCGCCTAATTCGATGTAAAGCGTCTCATAATCGCCCGAAGGCAGCGCAAAATCCGCGTATTCCCTTGTCGGGAAGTAATGCCTTTCCAAAGCCGCTTTAACACCGTAATCCGCGTCGGACGAATTAACTGTGTCCTCCGCCGTTTTTTTGATTTCGGGCAGCATCGCGGTTATTTCGCTTTTTACGGTTTCTATGTCCTTCCCTTTTATGTCCTTTTTCATTATGTTTATAACAGCGTCGCGTACTTTGAGCTTTAGTTCCTGATCAAACGCCGAATCCGAATTTGCCTTAACATGCAGTCTTATCAGTTTATCCGAAACGCTGTTCTTGGCGGAAACTGAAAAGACGCAAAAGGTAAAAAAAGCAAGAAAAGCTGTCAATAATACTTTTTCCATTGTTTTTAGTCGCATAAAATAACCTCCGTCAAAAAAAATGCATAACTTTTGTTGAAAATGGATGTAATTTCATTATCGACAACAGTTTCTTTTTTTAGTCATATGTGCTAAACTTAAAAAAGTCATGTAAAAAATTAATTTTACATACGATTAGAAACGTTCAAGCGTAAAATATTTAATTTGCTTGCGTGTTTTTAACGGAGGAATTTCTAATGCCACAGCTAGCGGAGCTAAAAAAAACCAAAAAAACTATTGGGGCTAAGCTAAACGCTGTCATTTTCTGCATATTTCCCTTTTTAATGACCATTCTTTTATACCAAAGCCCTGAAAAAATAGCGAATCGGATAAGCGCGAGCACATTTTCTTTAGACGCGACAGAAATTCTGATGATTTCTGTTACTTTTCTGCTTATAACTTTTCTTTACGCATTTTTGTCGGCGCTTTTAAAAAAGCCGTGGATTTCATCGCTGGTGCTCGGCGCGCTTTTTTATACAATCGAGGTCGTCGACATTGCGAAATATCTGAAGCTCGGCGCCAGAATCACGGTCGACGATATACTTATGTTCCCGGACGTAAATAAAATATGGAGCTTTGCGAAAAAAGGCGGCGGCGGAATCGATTTCTGCAAATTCTACTTTATTGCCGCGATCCTGATTCTCGCATATTCGTTCGCTCTCCGGTTTTACAGCGTGTACCAGCCGCGTTTCATGCGGTTAAACCGCTTCGCATATGCCACAGTATTGTTCGCCATTATTTTCTCGTTCTCCGTAAAAAGCGTCGCGCAGCAGGTATTCTCGCCTCAGATCCGGGCTTTTGAGGATGTCTCCTCGTACGACGCGGACGACGTGGCAATAAGCTCGATAGACTGTCTTATAGGCTCGCTCTATTCAGGCGCGGAGCCTCCCAATACAACCATTCCCTATAACGAGGAAACAATGTCCTCTATTTTTAGCAAATACGCTCCCGTGAAAAGCAGCGCGGTTCATCCGGACGTTATCGTCGTTTTGAGCGAAAGCTATTTTGATCTTAACCAGGTAAACGGTATAAGCCTGACCGAGGATATTTATAAAAACTTCAAAAGGATGAAATCGGGCGGAACAAGCGGCGAAATCGTGGTTCCCGCGTTCGGAGGAGGAACGGCCTCTACCGAATACGAGGTAATGAGCGGAACCCCGAACAAAGGGATATTGAATTCAAGATCCCCTTACCGCGATGTCGGCAAGGACTCCAAATTCTGGACCTTCGCCAACTATTTTGAAGAGCTCGGTTATGAATCGAATTATATACATCCTTTCAAAAGCACGTTCTATAACAGGAAGACCGCTTTTACCGCCGGAGGCTTCGACAATCTGATCTTTGAAGATAACCTGACGGTTCCGATAGAGGACTACCCCAGAGACAAGCACATAAGCGACAGCACGTTTTACCATCAGCTTGAAAAAACGCTTGACGATAAGGAATACGGGGCTCCGCAGATAATATTCTCCGCCACAATGCAAAACCATTCTCCTTACGGCACGATTTCCGACAGCGACCGCAAGATTGTCAGGCTCTATAACGAAAATAGTATTAAGCCGAACCAGCTTGACGCGATGAACGCATACGCCAACGGCATAGCGGACACCGACAAGGCTCTCGGCGGGTTTTTAGACTATATCGATCACAGGGATCGCCCAACGGTGCTTCTTTATTACGGAGACCACCATCCCCTTCTTGACGGATATGAAAAACTGAACGGCTTTACCTCGGATCAGGCCTATGATGATCTTGACAGGATAACGACCGAGTTTGCGATCTATACTAATTACTCCTCAAAGCTCCCCTCGCCCAAATGCAGCGCCGACAGCAAACGCATATCGGCTTACTATCTGATGGATGTCTTAATAAATTATCTCGATCTTCCGAAAACACGTTTTGTTTCCTTCCTTGACGACGCCATAAAACATATTCCCGTATGCTCCATGAAAATCACGGTCAGCCCCGACAGCCCCGAAGTTAAAAGCGATTATGAGGATAAGCTGCTTTTGCTGGCTTACGACAGGCTTCTCGGTCAGGGCTACTCTTTTAAGTACAGCAACTGAAAAACAGCTTAAAACGATAAATTAAAGCTCCATCTCTATGTTAAGGGATGGAGCTTTTAATTTAAGGTAAGCTTAAAACTTAATCCTTGATTTCCGGCAGAAAGGATTTACCGCAAGACCATGCTTTGCCGGTCAGGTACTCGTAAACAGTCGCTCCGATGTCGGAAAAAGAACCGCGCGTGCCCAGATCGACGCCGGGCTTTACGCCGCTCCCGGCGACAATGACCGGAATATACTCGCGCGAATGATCGGTGCTCGCCGTTGTTGGATCGCAGCCGTGATCCGCGGTTATCATCAGTATATCCTCATTCTTCATTGCCGAAAGAAGCTCCGGTACATGCCCGTCGAACTTTTCGAGCGCCCTTGCGTAGCCCTCAATATCGTTCCGGTGCCCGTATATCATGTCGAAATCCACAAGGTTTACAAAAAGAAAACCGAAATTCTCCTCACGCATAAACCGAAGCGTTGCGTCAACTCCCTCTTCGTTTGTGTGCGTATGGTCCGAAAGGCAAATGCCCCTGTTATAGAATATGTCCTCGATCTTGCCGATGCCCGCGGTTATTATGCCTTCGGCTTTGAGCGCGTCCAGCACTGTTTCTCCCGGAGGGGGCACGGCAAAATCCTTGCGGTTCTGCGTTCTCGTGTAGCTTCCCGTGCTTCCCGTAAAAGGGCGTGCGATGACCCTGCCGACCAACATATCCCCTACAAGCATTTCCCTTGCCGTCCGGCACATGCCGTAAAGCTCCTCGAGCGGTATTACATCCTCGTGCGCCGCGATCTGGAATACGCTGTCCGCCGAGGTGTATACTATCGGGCTTCCCGTCCTGACGTGCTCATCCCCAAGCTCTGCAATAACCGCGGTTCCGGAAGCCGGAAGGTTATAAAGCGTTCTGCGCCCTATCCTTTTTTCAAACGCCCGGATAAATTCCGCCGGAAAGCCCTTTTGGAAGGTGCGAAACGGAACGTCCATCGGAAGGCCCATCAGCTCCCAGTGTCCGCTTGTGGTGTCCTTGGCGGCGGTCTGCTCCGCCGCCCGGCCGAAAGCCCCCGTCGGCTCGGAGCCGGGCTTTGCAAGATTGCTCCCCGCAATGTGCGCGAGACCGAGAGCGCTCATGTTTGGCAGATTCAGAGTTCCTCTCGCACTGCAGATATTTCCGAGCGTATGCGAACCCGCGTCGCCGTATTCGGCGGCGTCCGGAAGGGCTCCTATCCCAACGCTGTCCAAAACAATTGTTATTACGCGTTTATTCATTGATACACCTCAACTAAACTGCATGAAACTAACATTTTTATAGAAAAAGCGGGCAGAAAGACTGCGCCTAAGCCTTCCTGCCCGAACTACACCGGTTTT
>JAUZPW010000006.1 GCA_030705725.1 Bacillota bacterium | reverse complement strand
TTTTTATCATAAATTATTATATTTATTGAATAATTACGGGAAAAGAGCTTGCGGCCCCGGAACTTTGTTCCTGGACCGCAAGCTCTTTTGCGTTTTTGCTTTTTTCAGTTACAGTAACGGTAGAGCATTGCTGCGAACTCGCCGCGCTTTGCGCTGCCCAAAGGAGCCAGTGTATTTGCGCCGCGGCCCGTTATAATACCGCCGCCGACAACTGAATCCATCGCGCTGAGCGCCCAGTCCGAGATCGAGCCATTATCTGAATAACCGGACAGATTGCCGGTCTTATTCGTACCTTTACCCTTATAAGACGCGTAGCGGAAAAGGAAAACGGCAATCTCCTGACGGCTTACGTCGGCATTGGGGTCGAATATGCTGCCGGAACGGCCCTTAACGATACCTTTTTCGACAGCCCAGTTAACCGCGTCGCGATAGTAATCGGAGCCGTTTACATCTGTGAAGGAAACGGAACCGGTCGCCGAGGGCTTTCCTTCAAGACGCCACAGCACCGTTACGATCATTGCGCGGTTTACGGAAAGTTCGGGCGAGAAGGAAGTAGCCGAGGTGCCCGTTAAGAGGCCCTTGCCGACGACGTAGTCAATATACTGCCGGGCCCAATGGCCGGAAATATCGGTGAAGGCATCGGAAACGCTGACAGGCAGTTTTTCGAATATTGCCTTTACCGTTTTGTCTTTTGCGACGGACTTCAGAGTAAAGGAGGCGCTATTGCCGTCAAAGACCAAATCTGAGTAGACGCTGACGCCGTCAACCGTGACGTCCTTGATTTTATAAAGACTGTCGGGCTTGATCTTTATGACGACATCGTCGCCGCTTGCAACGCTTTTGGCGCTGCCGGAGATCGTTCCGCCTTCACCGGCAGAAGTTGTGACGGTGAAGCTGGAGCTGGGGCTGGAGGAACTTCCAGAACCGCCGCCGCCGCTGGATTTTGAAACTGTGACGGTGTATTTTTTGGTTTGCCCGTTTGCGTTTGTGACGGTATAGACAACGGGGCCGGTGAAATTCGCAGATTCTCCGGAAGCCGGGCTGACGGATTTGCCGGTGAATTCTATCACCGGAGCCAATTTTGAAAGATCAGCTTTGCCTCTGAGAGACACGGTTATTGTCGAATTGCTATTATCAATATAGCCGCTGTAACCGTTGATTGAGAAAGAGGTGATATCTTTCCAGGTGTTTGTTATGAGGGTGTAAGCGGCATACAGATTATTTTTCTGGGGTACGGAATAATAATATCCCTTGGTGTCGTCGGTGATTGTGTAGATCGCATTGCCGTAGTTAGTATCCGACTTCAAATTTTTGGGGTCTACTTCGAAAGAATAAACGTCTTTTCCGCCCTGACTGAGGGAAGCCGTGCTTCCGCCGTCCCAGCTCACCTTGAAATCGGAAAATTTCTCGAGAGCCGTGAGGTTAACGTTACCCTCGAAGTTTGGCGTTTTATTGCTGAAAAGCCCCGTATTCCACATCGAGTAGTAAAGCAGGTCTGTGTAAAGCCTGTCGGCCTGGTCGAACACAACCCCGGCCATATCTTTGCTGAGTTTTGTGACATACGCGTCGCCGACAGCCCTGCCGTCTTTTTCGTAGGTTTTTTGCAGGTCTGCTTTGTGGTCCATAAGATAGTCGTAGAACATGTTTTCATAGAGCTTCCATATGTTCCTGACGCCCGTTCCGTAACGGTCCCTGTTCTGCTCGGCGAGAGAGCAGATCTGTTTGAACTTGAAGTAAGCGCCCGCCGCATTATAGTCGTTATTCTGAGCGGCTTTATAGGTATCGTGCACGTCCGTTATGCCGGACCAGCTAGGCACGAACACCGAGTGCTCGGCGTTGCCCAGGCAGATCCATTCCAGCGCGTCGCACTCCGCCGGCATATCGGAAAATACCTGCAGCACGTGAACCTGAGAGGACATCTCGGTCCCTATGCCGCGTTGGCCGTAAAGGTTAGTGTCCTCAAGACGATAGCGCATCAGGGAAAACACATCTGTGGGGGAGACTTTTTTATCAGGCTTATAAAAAAGGTCGTAGTATTTGTCGGCATCGTAACTGCCTGCGGTGGAGGGAGCAAGGATGTGGTGGCCTCCCCAGTTGCGGGTCTGATTCCCGGCGCTCAGAGGCTTATTCCCAAAGGTTTTTACGAGGTTAAGTTTCTTTTCGCCGTTAACCTCTTCATAAACGCCCACATCGGTTCCTTTGCCGTCGACGTTCTTTACATAATCGAAAAGCCCTTTGGAGCATAAAAAGCTGGTGGGGTCATTCGGATTGTAATTTGTGCCGAGCATGAAGTTATTGCCATACACGGCGACGCAGTCCTCGGGCATTTTTACGGCGGCCCAGTGGTGGCCCGTGTACATTTCCATATACCAGGCTTCTTTCTGGTCGACGAGCATTATTACGTTAGACTCGTTCGAGCCCCTTGCGGCGATCAGCGCGCCGAGCTTTTGAACGCCGTCTTTGGCCGAGGTGGCCACGGACGCGACATAATTCGCTATCATGGCTTCCTCAACGTCGCCATTGAGCTTATCGTTGGCTTTGATCGCTGCATTTGCGGAAGAGCTTACCGTGGCGGTGACCGCGACGCCGTTTTCGTTTACGCAGCAGCCCGCGTAATCGCCGTAAGCCCCTTGATAATCCTGAACCATGGTGTATTTATACGTTGTGGCGGGCAGTTCGAACTTAGTACCCGCGCCGTAGACCTCCAGATAGCGGCCCGTTTTATTATCCACGCGAGCTACAACCTGGAAGCGTTTATTGACGACGCCCTGGGTCTGGTCCTCGCTTCGGGCTATCATGGCACTTCCGTCGGTGGAGACTCCCTTGCCTATATAAACGCCGGTACAGGCAAACGCCGAGACCGTTCCGACCATAAGTAAAAGGGCTGTAACAGCAGCTGCCATCAAAGCAGACTTTAACCGTCTCATTTTTTTCCTCCTTGTTATTTATTAATACCCAAAAGCGGTCAGCTTAGCTTAGGTGCGACGAGAGCTTTACAAGATCTGCTTTTGTTACGACGCTCATGGGAACATAGAGGTCGCCTTTATAAAGGGCATTGACCAGGTAGTCCGCCTGGTCCTGGTCCGGGTCCGGATTATAATCTACCTTCGTCGTTCCGTCCATGCAGAACGAATCGCCTACACCGAACTTATAGTCTTTGCCGCCGGAGGACAGGGTATAAACGCCGCCGCTCTCCGTAAGATTTAAACCGCAGGATTTTGCAACGTAGCTTAAATTTATAAGGGCGTTAAAGGACGGCGGATCTGTTTTCCCGGTATACCACATCATATGGTACAGGAGATCTTCATAGAGCTTATCTGCCTGATCGAAGAACTCCGGCGCCATGTCTTTTGATTTATCAGTGACATATGCGTCGCCCTCGGCTCTGCTGCTCGCGTATTTAGCCTGGACGTTAACCTTATCCGCCATGAGCTTGTTATAGGCCATAGTTTCGTAGGTTGCGAATACCTTTTTAACGCTGTCGCCGAGAAAACCCCTGTTCTGCTCGGCTAACGTGTCAATCCTCTTGCATTTCCAATACGCGCCGTCGGGGTCATAGTTCATGTACTGAGAAGTTTTGTAGGTATCAATAACATCCGTGATACCGGACCAGCTCGGCACAAAAACGGAATGCTCCGCGTTGCCAAGACATATCCACTCCAGGGTATCGCATGCGGCGGGCATGTCCGAGAACACCTGAAGCATATGAACCTGGGAGGACGCTTCCGTTGCTATGCTTCTCTGACCCTTAAGATTTGTATCCTCAAGACGGTAGCGCATCAGGGCGAGCACGTCCATGGGGGAAACTTTGGCGTCGGGCTGATAGAACAGATCGTAATATTTATTCGCGTCGTAGACGCCGGCCGTCGAAGGGGCCAAAAAGTGATGGCCTCCCCAGTTGCGGGTCTGGTTTGCGGCTTTTGGCCCGCTGCCGAAGGTTTTCGCCAGGTTCAGTTTCTTATTGCCGCCGACGTCATCATAGACGCCCAGATCCTCACCTTTTTCGCCGGCGGTTTTGACATAATCAAAAAGACCGTTTGAGCAGAGGAAGCTTGAGGGATCGTTCGGGTCATAATCCGTACCAAGCATAAAGTTATTGCCGAAAACCGCGACCTTATCCTCGGGCATTTTTACGGCCGCCCAATGGTGGCCCGTATACATTTCCATGTACCAGGCTTCATTTTTGTCAACAAGCATTATCACGTTCGCTTCATTTTCACCCCTCGCCGCAATAAGGGCGCCGAGCTTCTGAACCCCGTCTTTTGCAGAGGTTGCCACGGATGCGATGTAATTTGCCATCATGGCTTCCTCCACGTCGCCGTTCAGGGGATCTTTAGCCCTTATCGCTTTATTCGTAGAGGCGGAAACGGTCGCCGTAACCGCAACGCCGTTTTCATTTACACAGCAGCCGGCATAATCGCCGTAGGATCCGCTGAAATCCTGGTTCATCGTGTATTTGTAGGTCGTATCAGGCAGATCGAATTTTGTACCAGCGCCGTTAACCTCCAAATAACGCCCGGGCGTGTTTTCGACCCGGTCGACGACCTGCCAGCGCTTATTCACGATACCCTGACTCTGGTCCTCGCTTCTGGCTATAATCGCGCTTCCGTCAGAAGAAGCTTTCTTACCCACGTAAACGCCGCTGCAGGCGTAAGCCGAAAGCGTGCCAAGGGCAAAGATCAGAACTGTCATTACTGTAACGAGCGCAGCCCTTTTCCATCGTTTCATGTTTTTCCTCCTTTAATAATATTAATATAATAGATAGAAATAAACCGACGAAATTATACACCATGACACAGAAATAAGACCAAAAAAACTTGTTCGCATTTTAATACAACAAATATGATAGGCTAAATGCATAATAATACTAACATAAATAGCCAACAGTAGTAAATAATAGCAGATTACAAATAAAAAATCAATTGAATTTGATCAAAATAGATAACAAAGGAAAAAAATATACCAAAAGAATATTATGTTACTACAATATGACATAGTTAAAAAAGAACATATTGACAAAACAAAGGAACAAGCTATATAATTAGTTTGCTTTTTGAAACGGAATTTTATTTAAATTGACCATAATATAAGGAGGTAGTAAAATGAAAAAAGCAATTTCCATGATCGTGGCTCTGACAATGGTATTGGCACTTGGAGGCTGCGGCGGCAAAGCCTCTTCTGCTGCTGCCAATGCGAGCGCCGCGGGCACCGCAACTTCGGCTGCATCATCAGGCACTACCGGCAACGTTCCCGGAACGGGCAAGCTGCAGGAAATACTTAAGCGCGGCACTATCCGGGTAGGTCTTTCGCTGAACGGTTATCCCATCGGTTCCCGTGACGACAAAGGAAACCCCATTGGCTACGACGTTGACTGGGCACAGAACCTTGCCGATACTCTTGGAGTAAAAATGGAAGTAGTCGACGTTGATACCGACACCAGGATTTCCGCCGTCGCTTCCGGGCGTGTCGACATTATTTTCTCCAATATCACAGGCACTCTCGAACGTGCGAAAACAATCGATTTCTCCATTCCTTATCTGATTACCGGAACAAAAATGCTGACCCTGGCCGGATGCAAATACAAAACCGTAGACGATCTTAATTCCGCCGATATTAAGGTTGCGGTCGCGCGCGGCAGCGTAGGCGAAGATCTTTGCCATAAAAGGGCTCCAAAAGCCAGCCTGATTTTCGTTGGCAATTTCAACGAAGCTCTCCTCCAGGTCCAGCAGGGCAAGGCGGCCGCGTGCTTTGAGGACTCAAGCGTAACCGACTATACCGCGGCGAAAAGCGACGGGAAGCTTGTGTCTCAGGAGACCCGTTACGGCACTGACCCGATCTGCGCGGGAATGGCGAAGGGAGACATGGAATGGGTTTATTACGTCAACATGTTTATCTCCAGAAATATTACAAACGGATGGATGGCGGAAACGTATAAAAAATACTGGGGCGAAGAGCCTGCAGAAATGTCCCATCCTTGGTAAACCTAGTAAGAGAAACCGGCCGAAAAAGGCCGGTTTCTTAAAAGAAACTTGACGTAACAGGAGATTGCTAATGTATACATTAAGCTTTGATTTCCTTAGACAGTATTATCCAATGCTGCTGCAGGGCGCAGGGGTGACACTGCTTCTTACCGTTTGTTCGCTTGCGCTCGGCTTTCTGCTCGGCATAATCGTTGCCATAATGCGGCGCTCAAGCTCGAAGATTTTCCGCGCAATCGGCGCAGTATGGGTGGAGGTTTTAAGAAATACGCCGTTTCTTGTCCAGCTTTTCTTTTTCTATTATGGTTTGCCCGAGCTCGGAATAAATACCAACCCTATTCTGACGGGAATTATTGCACTCAGCGTGAATATCAGCGCGGCAAACTGCGAGGTAATCCGGTCCGGGTTAATGGCCGTCAAAAACGGCTATTATGAATGCGCATACGCCCTCGGCTACAGCAAATTCCAGACTCTGCGGTATTTTATCCTTCCCATTTCCCTGCGCATTGCTTTCAGGCCTCTGACGAACAATTTCATAAACCTTGTTCTTAACTCCTCCGCAACATTCTCCATAACAATAGTGGAACTAATGGGTTCGGCTAAAATAATATCGGCTTATACGTCAAGACCCTTTGAAATATATATTATAATTTTAGTCGGTTACTGCATATTTACTTTTGTTTTGTCATTTATCTCGAAGTATGTCGACAAACGGATAGCAATTAATTTGTAGGGGGGAGAATTATGCAAGCATTTGAAAAATACAGGTCGTTAAGGCTGCTAGACTCCCTGCAGTTTCTGAGAGGCATTGGCGTAACGCTTGAAGTAACCCTTTTGTCTATTGCAATCGGAACTTTCATCGGCATTATCCTCGGGATAATACGCTGTTCGAAAAATAAAGCCGTCAGCAGCTTGCCGCTTATTTATATCGAGCCTTTAAGAAATTCACCTTTGGTTACGCAGCTCTTCCTTGTTTATTACGGTATTCCAATGATTACAAACTGGATGCCGAGCGCCTTTACCTGCGCCGTACTTACTCTTTCACTTAACACAGGCGCGTTTTTCGCAGTTTTGGTAAACAATTCGATAAAAGCTATTCCGCAAGGGCAGTGGGAAGCGGGTTACGCTTTGGGACACGGCAAAACTTCGGTTTTTATTCACTTTATTGTGCCTCAGGCTTTCAGGCTGCTGATTCCGCAGGCTGTGACGCTTTACATAGGCCAGCTGCAGTGTTCCTCTTATGTGGCATTGATTTCGCTTATAGACCTGACTAAGACGGGTGAAACGATTTCGTTAAGGACGATGATGCCGTTCGTTTGTTGGGGAATCGTTTTTGCTCTTTACTTTATTATTTCATTCCCATTGTCGAAACTGGCGCAGTATCTTGAAAAAAAGAACGAGTTTGCCTATTGAGCACGAAAAGAGGAGCATTATGGCAATGATTGAAGTTAAAAATATTACAAAAAGTTTCGGCGACCTGACAGTACTTAAAAACTTCACCGTAAATTTCAAAGAGGAGGGCGTAACGGTAATATTGGGGCCGAGCGGTACGGGCAAAAGCACGCTGCTCCGCTGTATCAACGGACTTGAAAACATCGACTCCGGAGATATATTGGTTGACGGCTTGTCTGTTAACGATAAAAAGAACCTGAGACATATCCGGCTAAACTGCGGTATGGTATTTCAGCAAACCGTTCTTTTCCCGCATCTGGATGTGATGCACAATATGACGGTTAGCCCTATAAAGCTTCTTAAACTAAGCAAAAAAGAGGCTGAGGAACGGGCTGAGTTTTATTTGAACAAGGTCGGGCTTATTTCTAAGAAAAAATCCAGGCACAACGAGCTTTCCGGCGGCGAGCAGCAAAGAATTGCTATTGCGAGAGCTTTGATGATGAACCCCAAGGCTCTGCTATTGGACGAGGTTACATCGGCACTAGACCCGGAAATGAGCAGCGAGGTGCTTAACATCCTTGAAAAACTTGCTGCCGACGGCGTCTGCATGCTGGCGGTTACGCATGAAATGTCCTTTGCCAAAAAGGTGGCAAGCAGAATATTGTTCCTGGATAAAGGCTCGTTGGTATGCGACGAGCCCGTTGAAAGATTCTTCAGGGAAACGCGCAACGAAAACGAACGCATTTCGAGGTTCCTGAACTTTATCGGGGAATGATTTGGCTTGCTGAATCCACGCTCTGTCGCGGCTTATAAAATATGAAAGGAGATAAAGACATGCTTAAGAAAAAGCTGAACAATCAAACCGAAATACCCATGCTGGGCCTGGGTGTTTTCAGGACCCCGGACGGGGATGAAAACGCCAGAGCGGTAAGCTGGGCCATCGAGGCGGGCTATCGTCACGTAGACACCGCCTCTGTTTACGGAAACGAGAAAAGCACGGGAAGAGGCATCCATGAAAGCGGAGTTAACCGTAATGAGCTGTTTATTACTACAAAGCTATGGAACGACGATATGAGAAATCACGTTCAGAAAGAAGCTTTTTATCGAAGCCTTGAAAAGCTGGGCCTGGACTATATCGATTTATACCTGATTCACTGGCCCGTTATGGAAACTCTGGAGGAATCCTGGGGCGTGCTTGAAGAGCTTTATTCGGAAAAGCTCATCCGCGCGATCGGCGTATCCAATTTCCATAAAAACCATTTACAGGAGCTTTTTAAGTTTGCCAAGGTCATGCCCGCGATCAATCAGATCGAACGACATCCGCGTCTGACACAGATGCCTTTGATCGAATACTGCAGAACAAAAAATATAGCCGTCGAGGCGTGGAGCCCGCTTGGCGGAGATTCGTCGGATATTCTTACAAACCAAACGATAATAAATATCGGCAAAAAATACAACAAATCGGCGGCACAGACCGTTATTCGCTGGGATTTGCAAAGCGATGTCGTTGTGATTCCCAAATCTGTGCATAAGGAACGGATTAAAGCCAACATAGACGTATTTGACTTCGAGCTTTCGGATGAAGATATGAAGACGATTGACAGGCTGAACCAAAACCATAGATTCAGCGCCGATCCGGATAATTTTGATTTCTGATTGGGAGTGAAATTATGGAGAACGAAAAAGTCCTGGTACAGGAATACCGGGGAGGAATTGTTGAAAACGAACATTTGGGGCTGATCGCCGGCGTAGATTTTGACGGCAATCTTCGTTATTCCATCGGAAACCCCGACAAGGTCTGCTATTTGCGTTCCTGCGCCAAATCCCTTCAATGCCTTCCTTTATTTATGAATCGCTTTGACGAAAAATTCGGTTTGACCGATGAGGAAGCCACATTGTTCGCCGCGTCACATGTCGGCAGGGATTACCATGTGAAAAACCTCGAATCGATTATGAAAAAGCTTAACGTAACGGAAGATATTCTGATTATGAAGCCTACATATCCGCTTTGCGAAAAGTCAACGGAAAAACTTATCAGAGAAGGCAAGCCGCGCAGGAAAATTTATCACAACTGCTCCGGCAAGCACCTGGGACTCATTACTTCATCCAAGGGGTTGGGTCTTCCCGTTACGGAATACTGGAAGCCAGACAGCGATCTGCAGAAGCTAATACGCAAGGTTATCGGAACTATGGCGGATTACCCGGCGGATAAAATTGTAGTGGGCATCGACGGCTGCGGCGTTCCTGTTTACGGCATGCCTCTTAAGAATTGTGCAAAAGCGTTTGCCAGGCTCTCGAGCCCGGAAATGATTAAGAACGAGGATCTTAGGAGAGCTGTCATCAGGGTAACGTACCTGATGCATAAATATCCTGATCTTATCTGCGGCGACGGAGAGATCTGCTCCGAGCTCATGAGGGACAGCAATATAGTAGCAAAATCCGGGGCAAAGGGAATTTATTGCTTTTCGCTTAAAAAGGAGAGGCTCGCCTTTGCAATTAAAATCCTTGACGGTGCGCAGGAACCTCTGGAACTTGTAGTTGCATCTATTCTCGAACAGATCGGTTACAAGCAGAGCGTGATAGACTCGCTGTATAAAATTCGCCCGCAGGTGGTAATAAACGATAACGATACTATAGTCGGCGCGTGCAAGGCAAGCTTTGTTCTCGAAAAAGCAGAATAAGGACGTAAAAAAACAGTCAGGGACGGTCTATCCGCCCTTGACTGCAAAATAAATATTTGAGACTATAAAATTTGATTAAATTCAATCGTTTCGCCGTTCGGCCCTTTTATCCTGAAAAATTTCACACCGCGTTCATAAAACGGGAGAAAGCTCACAGAGCTGTCGAGCATAGCGTAGTCTTCATCCTTAAAGGCTTTGAAAAGAGCCTCGGCGTCGCTACACTGAAGCGCAAAGTGGTCCAGAGAACCATTACCTACAGGGCAATGTTTTTGGGCGTACGTTTCGATAACAAGATCACAGCGCTGCAAAAATGCCACCGGGGCCGCGGAATCTTCGGGTGTTTTCCAGGCGAGGCTGAAACCGAGGCCGGTATAGAATGAAATCGTAGCATTAATATCTTCGGTAGGAATACCAATATGCTGCAGTCCGGAAAAGAGATTTTTATAATCGCACATTTATGACGGCTCCTTTTATGTAATTATGTTATAATGTTACAAAAAAGGATCGGAGTTGTCAACAGCAGCAGATAACACTTGCTAAAATAAAAGAAAAAAGATAATATTAAAATAAAATACTTTCTTCTTAAATTGACGTAAAGGAAGATCATAATGTTGGAAAATAAGCGTTTGGATAAAAAGGTACCGATTCCTTTATACTTTCAGTTAAAAAGCATTTTATTGAAAGAAATAGAGACGGGAGAATATCCGGTCGGCGCTTTGATTCCGACTGAAAACGAGCTCAGCGATATTTTTGAAATAAGCAGGACGACGGTTCGTCAGGCAATCACGGAGCTCGTTCAGGAAGGGCACCTTTACCGCGTAAAAAGCAAGGGCACTTTTGTATCGAAACCAAAAATAAAGCAGGATTTTATTCAAAAGATTCAGTCCTTTAACGATGAAATGCGCAACGCCGGAAAAAATCCGGGCACCGAGATTCTGGCTTTTGAAATTAAGACGCTTACGGAAGAACAGTCCGCAGACACGCATTTTCCTGCAAATGAAAAAGTTATATATCTTCACCGCAAGCGTCTGGCCGACAACGAGCCGATCGTCCGGGTAGAAACCTATCTGCCTTACAGGCTATGCAGCTTTATTCTACAGGAGAACTTTGAAGTGGAATCCCTTTATAAGGTTCTCTCTCAAAACCCCACCACAAAAATCAGCAAGGTTATGAGAATAGTAGAGGCAATCGGCGCGGATACGATCGATGCAAAAACTCTGGGAATTAAACGCGGCGCTCCCGTGCACTGCTTCCAGACTTTCGGATTCAACAATGAAGGAGAACAGATAGAATATTCCGTAGCACACTACCGCGGAGATCAAAGCAGATTTCAGGTCAACGTATATATTGGGTAAAGGCACTTAACCTTATCGAAAGATAGGGTTAAAATTATAAAATATAATGTAGATACATAGTTACATAATTAAGTAGAGATGAGGCTTTGTGCAAACTGTAACAGGACCCTTAAACCCGGGGGCGGCAGGCCATTGGCAGATACACGAGCATATTTTTCTGCGCAGGACGCAGATGACGGACCGAAATTCTGCGCTTTTGATAGACAACGAGGCCCTTTCCGCCGAGGAACTCAAAAATTACCGACTTTGCGGCGGGGAAGGCATTGTTGACGCTCAGCCGGCAGGCGCGGGACGCGACGCGCAGGAGCTGACGCTTCTCAGCAAAAAAAGCGGTGTTGGGATTATAGCTTCGACCGGATACCACCTTATGGGTTATTACGATGAGGGACACTGGATTTTTTCACTTACCGAGCATGAGCTGACGGAGCTCTTTATTTCTGAGCTCAGGGAAGGCATGCTTCCGTGGAGCGAGAATACAAAATACTGTCCCGACGGAAGGCTTGGCGCGCGGGCGGGCATTGTGAAAGCTGCGATTACGGAAGAAGGCCCTGTGGGTGAATATAAAAAAATGCTGAATTCAGCGGCAGCGGCCGCCGCTGAATGCAAAGCACCGCTGATGCTGCATACGGAAAGCGGTAGATTTGCGGAGGAAGCGGTTAAGATTTGCCTAAAAAACGGGTTGCCTGCTGAAAAAATAGTCGTTTGTCACGCAGACCGTCAGGCCGACGACATGTCTTTGCATGAGAAGATCGCAGCGTTGGGGGTCTTTATGGATTACGACACAATCGGGAGGTTTAAGTACCATTCCGACGAGGATGAGCTTAGGCTTATTTCGCATATGCTGTCGGCGGGCGCGGGCGGGCAGCTTTTGCTGTCGCTCGATACGACTGCCAAGAGGCTTTGCTCCTATGGAGGGAAAATTGGTCTTTCATACCTGCTTCGGGAGTTTATCCCCAAAATGAAAGAATTCGGAATCAATGAAGCGGAAATACGAAAAATGTCAAGCGATAATATTAAAAGCTTATTTTCTTAAAAGAGGGATCACCAATGTTCAATAAACCCAGTCCGGCAACAATACCGACCATGTATTTTATAGGCGTAACCACCGGTCAGTCATCTATTATGAAAATGTTCCCGCTGTGGGCTAAAGAACTCGGTATCGACGCCTGCATAAAGGGCATCGATCTGCCCGTGCATGCGGACCCGGAGGACTACAGAGCCGCGGCGCAATTTATCAAATCGGACCCGCTTTCCATGGGAGCGCTCGTTACGACGCATAAAATTGATATGTATAAGGCCGCGAGCGATCTTTTTGATTACATCGACCCTTATGCGCAGATGTTTGGAGAGCTTTCCTCAATCTCGAAGCTTGACGGAAAATTCTGCGCGCATGCAAAAGACCCTATCACCTGCGGGATGGCGCTTTATGCTTTTATTCCGAAAAATTATTGGAAAAACTGCTGCGGTGAGGTTTGCATCCTTGGAGCAGGCGGCAGCGCGCTTTCAATTTCGGCTTATCTTGCAGGCAAAAAGCATGGAGAGAACACTCCAAGCCATATACATATGGATAACCGCTCTGCGCCGCGTCTTGCGGAGGCCGTGAGAATACTCGGAAGCCTCGATGTTCCGATGAGCTTTCATCTTTGTAAAACGCCGGAATTAAACGACCGGGTGGTTGGGGCTTTGCCCGAAAGATCCTTAGTCGTAAACGCGACGGGGCTCGGAAAAGACAGACCGGGTTCTCCGATTACGGACAAATGTATTTTCCCCAAAAACGGGATAATCTGGGAGCTTAATTATAGAGGAAGCCTCGAATTCATGGCGCAGGCTGAGCGGCAGAAGTCAGACAGAAACCTTTTTATTGAGGATGGCTGGACATATTTTATTTACGGCTGGACTCAGGTAATCGCAGAGGTTTTTCATACCGATATTTCGGGAGAGCGCCTCCGCGCCTGCGACAGAATTGCAAGGCAGGCACGCGGGCAGAAAAGGAGCCTGCTGTGAAAATTTTAATTACTCCCAGGTCTTACGGGAAAGAGGACAAAGAGGTTTTCAGCATCCTTAAAAACTCGGGGATAGATATCATTCTGAACGAAACGGGCGGAATTCTGGACACCGATACGATTAAGCGTATGATAGCTCCATGCGACGGAGTTATACTAGGGGTAGATCCTATGAGCGCCGACGTTATCGCGGCCGCGCCGAATCTTAAGGCTATTTCAAGATACGGCGTCGGGACGGACAATATTGATATGAACGAAGCGGCAAGGCGCGGAATAAAGGTATCCCGGACGGCAGGAGCAAACTCCGACGCGGTAGCAGACTATGCGATGGCCCTTATGCTCGCCGTCGGGCGCCGGACCGTACTGATCGATGAAAAGTGCCGTCACGGGAGCTGGCAGAAAATAACAACGCAGGATTTAAGCCAAAAAACATTGGGGATTTTCGGATTGGGAGCGATAGGCAGGAAGGTCGCACAGCGCGCCCGCGGTTTTGATATGGAGATTCTTGCCTACGATGTTTTTTGGGACAATAATTATGCGAGGGAGCATTACATAAAAAGGGCTGAACCGGACGAAATTTTCGAACAGGCAGACTATATTACGCTTCATCTGCCGCTTATACCGGAAACGCGCGGGTTTATCGGACGCTCTGAAATTGAAAAAATGAAAACAAACGCGGTCTTGATTAACACCGCGCGGGGCGGGCTTATTCAGGAGGATGTGCTGTTGGAGGCGCTTAAAAACGGAAGGATTTACGGAGCCGGAATCGATGTTTTCGAAGAAGAGCCTCCCAAAAACCCTGAATGGCTTACGCTTCCAAACGTGGTTCTCGGTTCGCATTGCGCGGCTTCAACGCCCGGCGCTACAATAATGATGGGCAAGATGGCGACGGAGAACCTACTTAAGGATCTGGGTCTAAAATAAAGCAAATATATATGTGAGGATACGCTATGAAATATGTATTGGCGCATGATCTGGGCACGTCGGGAAACAAGGCGACTTTATTCAGCGAAGAGGGAAAACTTATATCAAGCGACGTATATAACTACCCCTGTCGTTACTTCAACAGAAACTGGGCGGAGCAGGATCCTGAGGATTGGTGGAAAGCCATCTGTGCAACAACCAAAAATCTGATTGCAAAGGCGAAAGTCGCCCCGGGAGACATTGCCGCTGTTTCGTTTTCCGGGCAGATGATGGGATGCTTGTGCGTTGATAAAAACGGAGCGCCGCTCCGCAACTCCATAATTTGGGCGGATCAGCGCGCGGAGGCTCAGGCATCAGCCCTTTCCGAGCATATTTCACAGTCCGAAATTTATCATATTTCCGGTCATCGGAATTCCGCGTCTTACGGACTTCAGAAATTAATGTGGATACGAGACAACGAGCCGGAAATATACTCGAAAACATATAAAACGCTGAACGCAAAGGATTTTATTGTTCTTCGGATGACCGGAGGATTCTATACTGAACCGTCTGACGCAACTTCCAACGGCTGCATTGATCTGGGCACCCTTAAATGGTCGGAAAAAATTCTGGACTGCGCCGGCATAGACGGTGACAAGCTTCCGAAAATTGTTCCTTCGACTTTTGTGGCAGGGGAGGTAACAAAAAAAGCTGCGGAGGAGACCGGACTCGCTCACGGAACGCCGGTAGTGCTCGGCGGCGGCGACGGCGTCTGCGCCAATGTCGGGGCGGGATCCGTTAGCGTCGGCAAAACGTTCAGTTATATCGGCTCGTCCGCTTGGATTGCAACCACCAGTGATAAGCCGGTTTTTGACGAAAAAATGCGAACGATAACCTGGGCGCACATCGTACCGGGACTGTACGCTCCGAACGGAACAATGCAGTCTGCCGGAGGCGCATACTGTTGGCTTAAAAACCAGATCTGCACATACGAAACTGAAAAGGCGGGCTCCATGAACCTTAATCCGTATGAGCTTATAAACGAGGAAGCGGCAAAAAGCCCTGTCGGATCAAACGGTGTGATCTTCCTCCCTTACCTTTTGGGTGAGCGGGCACCGCGCTGGAATCCTCTTGCGACTGCATCGTTCATGGGACTAAAAATGGAAAACACACGCGGCGATATTATAAGAAGCGTTCTCGAAGGTGTTACCTTTAACCTCAGCATTATTCTTGACGTCCTGAGGCAGCATGTGGACATAGACGAAATCCTGGTTATTGGCGGCGGCGCAAAAGGGCCCGTATGGTGCCAGATGATGGCAGATATATATAACGCGAAAATTAAGGTGCCGAAACTGCTGGAGGAAGCGACGTCCATGGGCGCGGCACTGACGGGCGGAGTCGGTGTAGGACTGTATAAAGACTTTAACGAAATTCAAAAAATGATTGAGATTAACACGGAGCATTCGCCTGATAAAGCAAACCATGCAAAGTACTTAAGAACAAAAGAAGTGTTTGAGTTCTGCTACCAGTCGATGCTCCCGGTATATGAACGGATGACAAGGGGGTAAACTATGAATAGCGACAAGCCGTTTGTGCTGGATTTTGATTTATTAAGCGGATTGTGCAAAAGCGAAAGGGTTAAACCAAAATACCGCTATGCTTCAGACATGAGGGATCAGTTCCTTGACAAAAATGCCGCAGATATGGCAATCAAGGCGGGCAACCCTCTTCTTTACGAGTTCTACGGGCTCGATCTGCCCGAAAGGGATAACGTACTTCAGTTCGGCACCACAAAGATTTACCCGGGCAAGATCGGAAGCGAATATTATATGACGAAGGGCCACTTTCATACGCTGCTGGACACCTCGGAGATTTATTACTGTCTACGCGGACACGGAATTATGATGATGGAGACCCCCGAAGGAGATGTCGACTACCGCGAGATGTTACCCGGCGACGCCATTTATGTCCCGGGAAGATGGGCGCACAGAAGCATAAACACAGGGGCCACGCCATTTGTCATGTTCTTCGTTTACCGCGCGGACGCGGGACACGATTACGGAACTATTGAAGAAAAGGGATTTCGTCGGCTCGTGGTAGAAAAAAATGGAAAGCCGGTCGTTACTCAAAACCCAAAGTGGTTATAATCCTGCCAGCAGACTCTCTAGTTTTTCTTTTTTAAAAGCACGATCATCCGGGACGTTTATGGTCCTCGGGATCGTGCTTTTTTTGAAAAAGCGTCATACCTTTTTTGAGTTTTTCTGCTCGTACATAAGCTGCTCGGATTTATTGAAAACATCCTCGACGGACTTGCAGCCGTCAAGGGAGGTTATGCCCACGCTAACATCGACCGACGGTTCAACGCCGGCGGTATAGCTTATAAAA
>JAUZPW010000059.1 GCA_030705725.1 Bacillota bacterium | reverse complement strand
GTAAACTGCCCCGCTATCGGGTTAGCGCTGCCGGGCCCGGTCAAGACCGTCGTAACCCCGGCCATAAGCGCTTCGCAAAAACTCCGGTCGCACGGATTCACGGCGTCGATCGCGCGAAGCTGGGGCGTCGCGGGGTCGGTGTCCTCGTTGCCGTCGTCGCCCTCGATCCCCAGCGAGTCCTCCCATATCCCGAGATGCGTGTGCGCGTCAATAAGCCCGGGCAGAATAAAGCCGCCGCAGGCGTCAATTACCTCTCCGTCTGTATTGGTCAGCTCGTCCATATTGCCCGCTCCGGCTATTTTGCCGTCTTTAATCTTCACATAGCCGTTTTTATAAATACCGTCCTCCATAGTAAGAACGGTTCCGTTGATCACGGTAATTTTGCCTTCCACAAACAAATCTCCCTGCTATAAAAAAGTTTGATTTCGAGTTTTTTCGCTATTTACATTATTTTACATATGTGGTAGCATGTACTTATGAACCCGGATGTTTAACATCACCGTTCATATCTTTATCCCCACAACCCGTTTTTGGCGCCCGATTTCCGGGCGCCCCTTTTTTTCTCGGGCTGAATATAATTTTATACTGCAAAGCGGAGCGCGTTATACGCCCCGCTTATTCTTGCATGTAATTTATTTGCTCCGCGGACGCCTCGACCCGCTTTTTTTATCTATGTGGCCCTTAAGATCGGACATTTTGCTTTCGCTGTCCTGCATAAAAAGCTTGAGCTTGTCCTCGAATGTCATATTTTCCTTTTGCTGCGAATGCTTTCTGTTTTCGCCGAACGACGGTTCTCTCGGTGCCGGTCTCGATTGCTGAGGCATAGGAATTGCTTTTTTGATGGACAGCCCGATTCTGCCAAGCTCGTCTATGCTGATTATCTTGACGCGAACCTCCTGTCCTTCCTTCAAATGGTCTTTAATATCGTTTACATATGTGTTTGCCACTTCGGAAATATGCACCATGCCCGATTTTCCCTCAGGCAAAGTCACAAACGCGCCGAATTTGGTTATCCCCGTAACCTTCCCGTCGAGAATCGTCCCAACCGCCAGTTCCATAAACTAAGCGTAGTCCTCCTTAATAAATAATTACTTGCTAGAGGTGTCGACAAAAATCCGCTCACCGGGAGATGCATATCCCAATTTATCCCGGGCTTCCTTAGCGACGTATTCGTCGTTTAAGCCGTTATCCAAAACTTCCTTTAGCTCGGCATTCGTAGTTTTCTGCTTTGCGAGTTCGCCCGAGAGCTTGGCAATTTCGCTTTTTTTATCGTTTATTTTTATCTGCAAAGAAATGAGTGTGAACGCCGCGTAAATTGCGAAGGTGCATAAAAACAGCTTCGTAACGACACCGCATTTCCTTTTCTTTTTCAACTTAAAAAGCCCTCTTCCGATTATATTACCGTTTTATTATTTTAAACTATTTTTTTAGAAAGTTAAAGTACTTTTTAATAGTTTTAAAAAATTTGATAAATATTTTTTTAATAAAACCGGTAATTTTCGAGCAAAGTCCCGCAAGGGTGAACCCCGCAGTCAGAATAAATCGGCTGAGCGTCATAAAATAGAGGGCCGCGCCCATAATGGCTCCGAGCGCAATATAGCCCCTTGCCTCTCCGTTTGAGGCAAAAACAACAAAAAAGAAAAGTGAAACCGCCGAAATAACGCAGAATAAAAAATCATACGCCGCCGTTTTTATCCGCTTTGCCCGCGAATGAACGCGTCTGACGCGGATAAGGTCGTAAACGACGGCTAACGCAGCGCCCAGCAGGATCGCTTTTAAGAATACAACGGTTTGCTCCGCGATCGATATCTCCATCGCAGAGCCTCATCCGAAGATGCGCGACCAGAATGAACCGCGCTCCGGAGCCCCTTCGGAATATTCCAGGACGTCAATCCTGCCTTCGAGCGCCAGCTCCCCGTCCTCGATGTTCAGCTTGCCTATATGAAGGCCCGATCCCGTTACCGTAAGCATTCCCGAAGTAGTGAAAAGTATGACGTTATTTTCATCAAAGCTTTCGACTTCCTCAACGCCTGAAATCTGCACCTTGTTTCTCGCGTCGATCATAACGCTGTGCGTCTCTATATCCTTAATCCTGTCTTTTTCGTCGCCGTACATGAAAATGCCTCCCCGCGTATTTTGTACAAGTATATTGTCCCGGGAAGGATTTCATTACAGTTTTTAAACGATTTCTCGGTAAAGCGCGGCGGAAGCTTCCTTGCCGCCCTGCACCGTCAGGGAAAGAATCTCGACTTTAATTTTTTTCTCTCCGAACCTGATTTCGATTATGTCTCCGATTTTTACCTGATAGGAAGGCTTCTGTTCTTTTCCGTTGACGCTGACTCTGGAGCCGTCGCAGGCATCGGCCGCGACCGTCCTGCGCTTAATAAGCCTTGAGACCTTCAGGAACTTGTCAAGCCTCATATTTCCCTCCGATATAACGAAAAAGGCTTTGGCTTTCGCCAAAGCCCTGTTTTGTTTTTTACTTGGAAACCTCGTCTTTTAATGCCTTACCCGCTTTGAAAACAGGGCTTTTGGACGCGGGAATCTGCATCGTCTGTTTTGTCTTCGGGTTTCTGCCGATGCGGGCGGCTCTCGACTTGACTTCAAACGATCCGAAGCCGATCAGCTGAACCTTGTCCGCTTCCTTGAGCGCTCCCGTAATTGATTCAAAGGTTGCATTAAGCGCCTTTTCCGAATCTTTTTTAGAAAGTCCTGATTTTTCAGCTATTTTGGCAATAAGCTCAGTTTTGTTCATATTTATCCTCCTAAAATTAATTATTAAAACCCGGCTAAATCATCCGCCGGCTTCAATACGCTTTGCCGAATCCCACAGCTTGTCCATTTCCGCGAGCGAAAGCTCCTCGAGCTTTTTCCCGCTCGTTTCAGCCTGCTCTTCCATAAGGCCGAAACGCCTGATAAATTTCTCGCTGGCCCCTGTCAGCGCGCCCTCCGGATCGACTTTTAAAAACCTTGCGATGTTGACAGCGGAAAAAATAAGATCGCCAAGCTCGTCCTGTACGTTTCCGCCGGAATTAACGGCCTCCTTAAGCTCCGAAATTTCCTCCGAAAGTTTGTCGAAAGCACCGCCTATATCCGGCCAGTCAAAGCCGGCTTTTGCCGCCTTATGCTGGACTTTTTCGGCCCTGATAAGCGCCGGAAGGCTTTTCGCGACCGAGCGCAAAGCGTCCGAGTGCGAATTTAAGCCTTTTTCGTGCTTTTTGATCTCATCCCAGTTCGCGAGCACCTCGTCCGAATCCCTAACGCTGATGTCGCCGAAAACATGCGGATGCCGCAGTATAAGCTTTCTGCATATTCCATCCGTCACGTCGTCGATCTTAAAGCCGCCGCAGTCCTCTTCCATGCGTGCATGAAAAACAACCTGCAGCAAAACGTCTCCCAGCTCTTCGCAGAGCAGCCCGGGATTCTTATCGTCGATCGCTTCAACGGCTTCGTAAACCTCTTCGATGAAATTTCGCCGGATGCTTTCGTGCGTCTGCACCTTATCCCAGGGGCACCCGTTTTCCGATCTCAAAAGCTTCACAATATCCACCAAATCGTTGAAGCTGTAATGCTCTTTCCTCCAAGAATCTATCATATTTCCCTCCGATTTGCAAGTAACAAATATAATAATTTACCGTTTCTTACCTCAATTTAAGTATTTTTACCAATTTTTCTCCATTCGGGAGCAGTAAAACGTCCTCTTTCGTCATTCCTTTGACAATAAACAACAAAATAAAATAAATCAGCGCCCCCGCCCCGATGGTCAGCATAACGGCGAGCTTCCCGCCCGTAAGCGGCGCCAGAAAAGCGTATATCGCGATAATCGAGACGCTCATTCCAGCCATCGCGTGTACCGGGCGTATCAGAATACCGAAAATATTCGGGGCCCTGTCGCTGCCTTTCATGATAAAGGCGAAGTTCAGCAAGGCGATTACGGCGTAGCAAAGCGTCGTCCCGATGGGCGCGCCTCCGATGTTTACCTCTTTTGTCCCGACAAGCGTATAGTTCGTGACAAGCTTCACGATCCCACCGATAAGCATTGTAAAAACAGGCACGTTCACGCGTCCCATGGCCTGAAGGATCGAGTTCGTCAGCGACACCATGGCGACAAAGAAGACCGCGAGCCCAAGAATTTTAAGAAGCGGGGCCGCGATTGCGGCGTCCTGCGGCTTGTTGAAATAGAGAAGATTCAGAATAGGGCCCGACAGAAAAACAAGCCCCGACGCCGCGGGCAGCGCAAGAACCGCGGTGATTTTAATGGACGACTCCATTGTCCTTACGGCGCCGTTAAATTCTCTGCGTGCGAAAGAGGATGCAATAACGGGGATAACGCTTACCGAAATCGCCAAGACGAGCGTCTGCGGCAGATTAAAAAGCGTGACCGCCATTCCATACGCGCCGTAAAGCGCATTGGCGGCAGCCTCCGAATACCCTATATCCTGAAGCCTGTTCATTACAACGATCATGTCGATAAGGTTTGTAAGGCTGAGTACGGAAGCGCCGACGGTAACGGGAAGCGCTACCATCCAGAGGTTTTTAAGTATCTCCCCGCTCGAGCGGGTGTCGAGGCTTCCCGCCCTGAACGGAATTTTTTGCTTTTCTCTCTTGTGCCTGAGCATAAGGTAAACGGCGCTGAACATAGTCCCGACCGTAACTCCGGCTATCGCGCCCGCCGCGGCGACCGAAATCGAAAAACCGAGCCTCAGCAGCAGGAAAGCTAGCCCGAAGCCCACGATAAGCTTGAACAAAGCCTCTATAACCTGCGATACCGCGGTGGGCACCATGTCCGAAAGGCCTTGGTAATAGCCTCTTATAGTCGATACCACCGCCGTGAAAACAAGCGCCGGAGATATGGCGAGCACGGCGTAGTATGCCATCGAATTTCCAACTATATCGGTAAACGCACGCGCCCCGAAGAACATAACGACGGATGCTACTGCGCCCACTATCGTAAAAGTCGAAAAAGCTACGCGCAGAATTTTCCTGACCTCGTTGACACGCCCGAGAGCGTTTGCCTCCGCCACCATTTTTGAGACCGCCACGGGCAGCCCCGCGGTCGATATGATATAAAGCGCCGTGTAGATGTTGTACGCAACTGTAAAGATACCCATGCCTTCCTTACCGAAAAGGTTAGTCAGGGGTATCTTGAAAATAGCGCCTATTATTTTAACCAACGCGTTCGCAACGACAAGTATAAGGGCGCCCTTTACAAAATTCTGTTTTCCGGTTGTCTGCAAACTGACATACGCCCCCTATCCCGCAATGCAGTAATAAATATATTGCCGAGGCAGCATAAAAATACGGCTAAAACAAAGGGATATCCGCTGTTATTAGCGCATATCCCCGTTTGGCTAAAGTCTTAAAGCTGTGCGCCGCAGGTTCTGCAAAAAGAGTCGTCCTTGTCGCATTCCTTGCCGCAGTTCGGGCATTTGTTCTGGGTTCTGCGCTCGGAAATCTTTTCCTTGATCGCGGCGGCCATTTCCCGTTTCTCATCGAGCTGGTTGAGCTTAAGCTCAAGCTCTTCCGCCGAGACGTCCTGCCCGGCGTGCGTATTGTAGACCATCTTGCCGATTTCCTTGTAAAGGATCTCGATCTCCGTGTTCAGATCGAATATCTGGAGATTAAGTTTAGTAATTTCCATAACCTCGCCGGCTTTTTTGCCCGCAGCCTCGGCTGCTTTTCCGGCTGCCTCGGCTGCTATCGACGCCGTGGCCTTGATTTTTTCCATAATATCTTTTGTCTTCTGTTCCATAACTTTTAAGCTCCATTCCGCCGCTTTGCGTCGGCTGTTAAGAAATGGTTTACGCTCTTACCACGCAAAGCAATGAATGATAAGAGCCCGCATAATCCCGGCATATACTCCCTGAGGCTTTGCCGCCCCACAAACCGTCGGTCAAAGCCGGGAAAGCGCATCCCGGACTTTTTTCTCTTTTATTGTTTACAGTAAACGTCGCTTAATACAGACATTTTACATCCGGCTAAAGTCCCGGTCAATAGGAAATGCTGCTGCCTCCGATGAATTCCCTCAGTATGGAATCTCCCGGCACCATATCGCAGCTGATCGGCCGGAACATATCGATCACGTCAAGAATCCCCTCGGACTGCGCTTCCTCAAAAACGCCGCGCGGCACCTTGCTGAATTTGCCCGAAACAATCGGGCCAAGCACGCATGCCTCATAGCCGAGGAAAGTGTCGAGCTTTATGTCCGCCGAATGCTTAAACGGCATAATGTAGCGCGTTTCGCCCTGCCTTATGCTTTTCCAGAGCGACAGCGTCCTTTCGGCAGGCGCGCCCCTGAAATTGCTGTCGCGCACCGAACGCCTTATTAGCCTCAGCCATTCGGGGCGTATAATCACCCTGTCGTTTTGCCCGATTCTCGTCCTTACGCTCACGTACATCTTTGTGGCTTTTCCGCCGATTTCGCCCGTAATAGCGTCGTTTAAGGCGTGTATCCCCTCTATGACCGCGATCTCGTCCTTTTTAAGCCTTAAGGGCGTCGCCTTGTCCATGCGTGCCTGCCTCACGAAATCAAACTTTGGCACGAGAATTTCCTCGCCTCTCGAGAGCGACTTTAGATGTCGGTTTAAGAGCGGAATGTCAAGACAATCCGGGGATTCCAGGTCAACCTTGTTTTTCGGGTCGAGCGCCGAGTTTCTTTCGTCCCTTGTTTTGAAATAATCGTCGAGCGAAATAAGATGGGCGTTTATTCCGAATGACTCGAGTGTCAGCTCAAGCCTTTTTGCACTTGTTGTTTTCCCCGACGCCGACGGCCCGGAAATTAAAACGACGGGGCTCTCCTTAATACGCGAGGCGATAAAACGCGCCGCCTCCTCAAGCTTTCCGGTGTAATCCTTTTCGCATTCGTTTGCGAATTCCCGCGCGTTCTCGTTTGCTTTGCGGTTTATTTCATTAATATCAGCGATTTTCATCAGGGTGCAGCTCCTTCTGTCGTGCTAAGGCGTCTTTCATATAAGGATTGTAAAGGCGCTCCTCTCCCAGGGTGGTTTTTTCTCCGTGCCCGGGCAAAACGGTATAGTCTCCCGGCAGCCCTGCAATCTTTTTAAGCGAGCCCAGCATTTTGCCGTAATCGCCGCCGGAAAGGTCGCACCGCCCGCATTCCCTGTAAAACAGCGTGTCTCCCGTAAAGAGAATTCCGTCCGTCCGGAAAACGCAGGAGCCCTCCGTGTGGCCCGGTGTTTCGATTACCGAAAGCGACAGAGGCCCGAGCGTTATCGTGTCGCCCTCATAAAGAAGAAAGTCCGGCTTCGCTTCTTTAAACCTGCCCTTTAAGAAAGCCTGAAACTCCTCGAGTCCGTTCTTCCTGAGCATATCCGCATCCTTTGGGCTTACGGCGAGCTTCGCCCCCGTGGCTTCCTTCATGTCCTGAGCCGCAAGGATGTGGTCGAAATGCCCGTGCGTCAGCAGGATATATCCCGGCCTCAGCCCCTTTTCTCGCACCGCGCCGAGTATTTTCTCAGGCTCGTCGCCCGGGTCTATTATAATAGCGTCTTTAGTTTCCCCGTTAAAATATATATAGCAGTTCGTGTCTATCATACCGACGGATAAATTAATAACGGCATTTGTCCTGTTCTTTTTTTCCGTCATTTTTTCTCATCTCTTCTGTGTCCATAATTATAGTGACGGGCCCGTCGTTCGTAAGCTCTACCTTCATATCCGCGCCGAAGCTTCCCGTTTTAACCGTAAGCCCAAGCTCCCTGCACTCCCCGATAAACGCCTCAAAGAGCTCTTCCGCGCGCGGCGGGCTTTCCGCCGCCGTGAAATTCGGACGCCTGCCGTGCGAGCAGTCGCCGTAAAGAGTAAATTTTGAAACGATCAGAAGCTCGCCTCCGACATCTGACACGCTATGGTTCATTTTTCCTTTAGCGTCCTCAAATATACGCAGCC
>JAUZPW010000058.1 GCA_030705725.1 Bacillota bacterium | reverse complement strand
CCCGCTATACGCGCAACCCCCAGAACGTCGCCTTTTTTTGCGGTTCCCTGCGCGACGGCGTCAAAAACCGCGCGGTTAACGGTAATAGAGCCCTTTGCGGTCGCAGTCCTCTCCGTCGTTGGCTTTCCGGAGACATCCGCCATCACGGCGTTTCCTGCACTGTCGAAATGGTTCATCTTATCCAAAATCCTGCACTCCTCACTCTCCGAATCCGCAGTCCGGAAAAACGCACGGCTCGCAGCCCATGCACTGTCCGCCGTGCGCGAGCCTTATAAAATCCCGCTTTGAAAGCTTTTCCCCTGCTGTAAGCCTCGGCATAATAAGGTCGTAAACCGTTCTCTTCGAATACATTACGCAGCCGGGAAGTCCGACAACGGGCACGCCTTTAACGTATGAAAGCATAAACATCGCTCCCGGAAGCACCGGAGTTCCGTAGGTAACAACTTCGCCTCCGCAGCTTCTTATAGCGCCCGGCGTCCTGTCGTCCGGATCCACGCTCATTCCGCCCGTAACCTCCACAATATCCGCGCCCTTATCGATGAAGCCCAGTATTCCGTCCCGGATAGCGTCGATATCGTCCCCGGAGAATACCTGGCCTATGGCCTCCGCGCCGAGCTCTTCGGCTTTCTGTCTCAGCACCGGCCCGAATTTATCCTGTATCCTGCCTGATTTGATTTCCGAGCCGGTGGTAACTATCCCGATTTTAGCGGGCTTTAGCGGCATAACCCTTATAAGCGGCCCCTGCTTTTTGCACTCTTCTTCAAAATTCCTGAGGATTTCTTCCTTAACGACAAGCGGAATGACTCTGGTTCCCGCAAGAAGCTTGCCTTCTTCCACAAGCTTGTTGCCGTGTATCGTCGAAAAACAGATTTCGTCGGTTCCGTTTACGCTGTAAAGCAGCTCGACGTTAATCTTCAGAACGCCTCTGCACGCTGCCGTCAGATTTATTTTCCCCTCTTTGGGCTCGCTCCGGTTAATGCCGGGGCCAGCCGCGGCCTGCGCCATTCTCAGCGCCGCGTCGTTTTCATGCACATATCCTTCCTCAAGATCCCAGACGAATATATGCTTCTTTCCCATATCGAGCAGCGTTTCAATATCTTCTTCGCGGATTATGTGTCCCTTCCGGAATGCGCAGCCCTTAAACTCTCCGGGCACTATTCTGGTCATATCATGGCAGAGCACCATTCCAACCGCGTCCTCAACCCGTACCTCTTTCATTTTCTTTTGCCCCTTCCGTCAAGATAAAACAGCCCCGAAAGCACAGACCCGGCTATGCATCTGGCCTTGTCCGAAATCGTAAAGCAGTTTTCCCGCTCTGATTCCCTCGGGTCAATGTCGGCTATCTTAAGTCCTTTTGCAACATGATACCCGGGGCGGATTATGCCCCTGAGAACGCCCGTCAGCGTTGCATGTATCGGGAACTCACCTTTTTCCGTTTTTATAACCGCAATTTCACGGTCTTTTTCGACTATATCGCCTATTTCGGCTTTCAGTGAGATTATCCCGGTATGTTCGGCATGGATAACCCTTTCCTTCCCGAACCCCGCGATAACGCCCGGAACTCCGGTATTGGCCCTGGCCTCCCCGGCTTCTATAATCCGGCCAAGATCGTGGCCGCGCATCGTTTCGATCACAATATCCACGTCCCTGCCCGCCGTAAAGCCCGGGCCGAGAGCGATCGTTTTTTCCGCCATATCCCTGCTTGTCCCCAAATTCTTTTTTGCCAGGATCCCGTCGATAAGCGCCCACGGCTTAACCTTCTCCAAGACCCGGCACATGGGATCTACCATCACGGCGGCCAGGCCGTTTTCCATAATTTCAAAGGCCTTCTCAATAGAATCCGCAAGCTCGCAGCTTACGTCCTCGACGCGGCTCGTTCCGTCATAAACCGCCTCAGAAAAGGCCACCCGCCGCCTTATCGCCGACGGTGCCGGGACTTCGAGCGACAGAACCGGGAAACCGCAGCGGCAAAGCGCGTATATAGTCCCCGAGGCTATATCCCCGCCGCCTCTTACTATTATTAATCGTTCCTTATTATTCATAGCGTCACGGACGGATTATAAGCGAAGCCCGGCTTAGCCTTTCGGCAATATCATACATATTCGTCACCGAGCCCGCGGCGAGCTTTTCAGTCAGTCCGTAATGATTGAGGCAAGTTCCGCAGGTCAGAACCGTTACTCCCTGTGCTTCAAGGTTTTTAAGATCCCCGGCAGACTCTGAGCCTTCGCAGGAAAGCTTTGCGCCGCCGTTATACATAATGACCGTTTCAGGCAGGGTGTCCTGCTTGGTTACGGCGTAGATAAAGCCTTTCATAAGGAGCTTTCCGAGCGTTTCGTCCCCGTTTCCCATTGCGTCGGAGGAAAGGACGATTACCGTCCCCTGTCTCCTGGAGTCCGGGATGCAGTAATCAACAGATTCTTTCGCGGCAGTATCGGCGGCTGTGCCGGACGTTATCCAAACAACGAATTCACCTTCACTGTTTTTCTGAGATTTAAAACTCATTTTCTTCTGCACTGCGAACTTGCTAAGATTCTGCACCGCTATATCGTTGTCGACAATAACCTCCACCGTTTCGCCCGGTGCCGACTGTTCCAGGGCTTTTTTCGTTTCGATCACCGGCAGCGGGCATTGCTTGCCCCTTGCGTCGATTTTTTTCATATGTTAACCTCCATTTGCTCTGCGCGCTCTATTCAATAATTATTGATTTATCTAGCTTGTCTGTAACTTCTCCAACGATACCGCAGGGCAGCCCCAGCGTTTTAAGCTCCCTCAGCGCCGCGTCCGCATCTCTCGGGTCAAGGCTTATAAGCAGCCCTCCTGAGGTCTGGGGATCAAAAAGGATTTCCTGCATCGCGAACGGGCAGTCCGCAAACAGCACCCTGTTCTCCGCGAAATTCCGGTTTCTCTGGCCTGCCGCCGTAAGGTAGAATTCGTTCGCGTACCCCTCGCTTTCGGGGATAAACGGAATTCTGTCCTTGAATATGACCGCAGAAAACCTGTCGTTTAGCATCTCGCAGAGATGTACGATAAATCCAAAACCCGTCACGTCGGTGCACGCATGCGTCCGGTATTTTCTTGCGATTTCGGACGCATACTTGTTGAGCGTCGTCATGGATTTTATCGCCTTAGCCATAGCTTCGTCCGACGAGGCCTTTACCCTTGACGCGGCGCATACGATGCCGACGCCGAGCGGTTTTGTCAGAATCAGGGCGTCGCCCTTCCGGCAGCCGTTGTTTGCGATTATTTTATCCGGATGAATCGTACCAGTTACGGAAAGTCCGTATTTAACATCCTGATCGGCTATCGAATGGCCGCCCGCCAGCACTCCCCCCGCCTCCTTGACCTTGTCGCTTCCTCCCAGAAGAATGCTGCCTAGCACATTGAGGCTCATGTTTTCCGGGAAGCAGACAATGTTCAGAGCGGTCTTAAAATCCGCGCCCATCGCGTAAATATCCGAAAGCGCGTTTGCCGCCGCGATCTGTCCGAAAGTAAACGGATCGTCCACCATGGGCGGAAAGAAATCCAATGTCTGCACGATTGCGAGATCGTCTCTCAACCTGTAAACCGCGGCGTCGTCCGAGCCTTCATATCCTATCAAAAGATTCGGGTCGTTTGATTTTTCGATCTTCTGCAGAACGGTTTTTAACGCGGCGGGGCCCAGCTTCGCGGTGCACCCTCCCCCTCTGCAAAATTCCAAAGGCTTCTCCATTTTAGTTTCCACTCCCTTTCTGAGCCTTGCCTGCTTTGTCCAGTTTACTTAAGAATTCCTCGGAAAAGTATTTATTAAACGTCAGTTCCGCCTTTTCTTTGACTTCCTCCATAAACTGACCGTACTGCTCCGTCAGTAACCTGCCCTCCGGCGTTAGTCTCGAGCCTCCGCCGTTTTTGCCTCCCGCATCCCCGACGGTAAGCGCGAAGCCCCATAGCCTTTCGGTCTCCTTAATCATTTTCCATGCCTTGCTGTATGCCATATCCATGGATTCGCACGCTTTATGGAGTGAACCGGTCTTCTCGATTAATGTTAAAAGCGTAAGCATTCCGGGACCGAATGCCTTTTCTCCCTTGTAAATCCTTACGGTCAGCTTAAGGCCAAGTTCATCCTGCATACGGTTTTCCTCCTCCGTTATTCTTGTTTGAGAATAACGCTTTTTTTAGAATAGTCGGTTTGTCCAATGTGAATCGTTCAAACCGACTTTAGTGACTTAAAGACTGCATTTGCCTCTTTTAACATACCTGCCCGTGTTTTCGGCGGTGATCCTGCCCCCGTCGGCTGCAAGCCGGCCTCTCAGGAAGACCTTTTCCACCCTGCCCGATATTTTGTAATTTTCAAAAGGAGCATAGTCGACGTTCTGATGCTGATCCGCGGCATGAATTACATAAGAAGCAGCCGGATCGTAAACTACAATATCCGCGTCCGCGCCCGGCGCAATGACGCCCTTCTGCGGATAAATTCCGTAAAGCTTCGCAGGGTTTTCCGCGAGCAAAGAGCACATTTGCGGTAAAGTAATCCGCTTATTCATAACGCCATAAGTATAAATCAAAACAGCCCTTGTTTCAACCCCCGGCATGCCGCCGGGAATTTTTGTAAAATCGTCTTTGCCTATGAGCTTCTGGCTCATGTTGAAGCTGCAGTGATCGGTCGAAACCGTCTGTATCTGATTGTCGGAAAGAGCCTGCCAGAGGCATTCCTGATCATCCTTTTTTCTGAGCGGCGGAGCTATCACATATTTGTAGCCCTCTATGCCCGGAAGATCATACAGGCTGTCGTCTAAAAGCAGATACTGCGGGCATGTCTCGACATATACCTTCTGGCCCCGTTTTCTCGCGTCAACAACCGCTTTCAGCCCTTCCTTTGTGCTTAAATGCACTATAATAACCGGCGTTTCGGCTACCTCGGCGATCCTCAACAGCCTGTTTACGGCTTCGGCCTCAGCAGCGGCGGGCCTTGTTCTCGGATGGCAGCCCGCTCCCGTATGTCCGAGCGCTTTTTGCTCCTGCGCCAAAGCGTCTATAAGCCCGCTGTTTTCGCAGTGTACACCCGCGATTCCTCCTGCCGCCTTAAGCCTCTTAAGTATCTGATACAGTTCCCTGTCGTCAACTTTGAGCGCGTCGTAGGTCATATAAAGCTTATAAGAGGTGATTCCGTTTTCGGTCATTTCGTCTATTTCATCGCTTACCGAAGGGTTCCAGTCGGCAATAGACATATGAAAGCCGTAATCGCAGGAGGCTTTTCCGTCAGCTTTGCGATGCCAATTTGAAAGCGCCTTTTTTAAGCTCTCCCCGCGGTACTGCGTGGTAAAGTCGATAACAGTCGTGGTTCCGCCCAGGATAGCAGCCTGCGAGCCCGTCCTGAAATCGTCCGCTGTCACTGTGCCTCCCGATTCAAGGTCAAAATGAGTATGGGCGTCGATAAACCCGGGAAATAAAAGCTTTCCCGAAACATTTTGAGTAACGGCATCCGGGCAGGTTAAGCCGAGGCCGACTTGGGTTATTTTTTCGTCTTCAATAAGCACGTCCGCCTTGCGGCAATCCGAACCGCTGACGACGGTGCCTCCTTTTAGCAGGAGCTTCATGACAAATCATTCTTTCTTTCTGTAAGGTGTATTATCAAGAGGAAGCGACGTCCTGAATTTGCCGTCCAGTCGGTAGTAAGCCCCCTGCACGGCGGGTGCCGTCGGTATTGATGTAATTTCCCCGATTCCCACCGCTCCGTATGCAAGCGAATCCTTATTCCGTTCTACAATGATACTTTCTACCTCCGGGGCCTTATCCGCGCGTAACAGCCCCAGGGTGCCGAATTTTGCCGTCGGCCTTCCGCGGTGGAGCGGGAACGTTTCCGTAAGCGCGTAGCCCAGCGACATAACAACGCCGCCCTCGATCTGCCCTTCCACCGACAGCGGGTTTATCGCTTTTCCCACGTCGTGCGCCGCTATAACCTTCTCTACGTAGCCTTGCTCGTCGAGAATGGCGACCTGCGTCGCAAAACCGTAGGCGACGTGGGAAACGGGGTTCTTTTTCGGGCTGCCCATCGGATCGGTCTCGGCGAAATACTCGCCGTAAAATTCCATGCCCTCGATACCCTGCAACCCTTTTTCATCCATTGCGGCCTTAAAGTCCAGCGCAGCTCTGCGCGCGGCCTCGCCGGTAACAAGAGTCTGCCGCGATCCGGAGGTCGTTCCGGAATCGGGAGCGGCTCCCGTTTCGGCGGCATCATATATAAGCGAATCGCCTAAAAGTCCGGTTGCTTCGCATACGATCTGCTTGAGCACCGTTCCAAGCCCCTGTCCGATGCAAGAGGCGCCTGACCGGATATGAACTTTTCCCTTCTCTACCGTAAGGCGGACTCTGCCCATGTCCCTTATCCCCACGCCGACGCCGGCGTTTTTCATCGCGCAGGCTATTCCGGCCCTCGGATGGCTTTCAAATATATCCTTGACTGCAAGAAGCGTCTCGGCAAGCGCTGTCCCCGGGAAAGCAGTCTGTCCGTTCGGCAGCACCTGTCCCGGTCTTATAGCGTTGCGATACCTTATCTCCCAGGGCGAGATTCCGACCATCTCGGCTAATAAATTCAAATTGCATTCCATCGCAAAACAGCTCTGGGTTACGCCGAATCCCCGGAAAGCGCCTCCGGGAGGATTGTTGGTGTAAACGGCGGTTCCCTCAATATCAACGTTCTGGAAATTGTACGGCCCGGCGGCATGCGTGCAGGCCCTCTGTAAAACCGGCCCGCCCAGCGAGGCATATGCTCCCGTATCCGATACTATCTTAACGATCGCTCCGGTCAGATATCCGTTTTCGTCGCAGCCCGTGGTAAAATCGATCTCCATCGCGTGGCGCTTCGGGTGCACGGTGATGCTTTCCTGCCTGCTTAGCTTAACCTTGACCGGAAGCCCCGTGTGCCAGGAAAGCAGAGCCGCATGGTGCTGCACCGACATGTCCTCCTTGCCGCCGAACCCGCCTCCGACCAGCCTGTTTACCACATGAACCTGCTTCATCGGTATTCCGAGCATTCCCGAGCATTCCCTCTGGGTATCGTAGGTTCCCTGATCCGAAGAGAATATAGTAACTTCCTTTTTTTCTCGGTCCGCCACCGCGACCGCGCACTCGGGCTCCAGGAAAGCATGCTCCGTAAAAGGAGTGCTGTAATGCTTCGTTACTTTGTATGCCGAGTTTTTAATTGCCCCTTCTGCGTCGCCCCTTATAAGGCGTTCGTGAGCCAGAATATTGCCGCCCTCGTGAAGGGCCGGCGCGCCTTCCTTTATGGCCTCCTCCGGGCTGAATACGCCGGGAAGCTCTTCGTATGAAACGTCTACAAGCTCCTTCGCCTGTTTAAGTATTTCCGGCGTGTCCGCCGCTATAAGGCAGATGCAGTCGCCGAGATACCTTGTAATATCGCCGACCGCTATCATCGTGTCCCAGTCTTGTTTTAAGTGCCCGACCTTGTTTTTTCCGGGAATATCCGAAGCTGTCAGCACCGCGCGCACACCGGGCAGCGCTTTGGCTTTAGAATCGTCAATCGACAGTACGCGGGCTCTCGGGTATTTAGCGCGCACCGCCCCGCCGTAAAGCATGCCCGGCAGCGTCATATCGTCCGTGTAAACGCCGGTTCCGAGTACTTTTTCCCTTACGTCGATCCTGTGCGCCCTCTGTCCGACGCCGCTTATCTCCTCGGCCTCGGGCACGGGAAGATCGTCTCTTATAAGCTTTGCGGCGATTCCGACCGCGTCTATTATTTTCTTGTAGCCGGTACAGCGGCAGATGTTGTTGCGCAGCGCATATTTAATCTCGTCCCTCGATGGGTTTTTGTTCTGATCCAGAAGCGCCTTCGCGCAAATCACCATACCCGGAATGCAGAAGCCGCACTGAACGGCCCCTGCCTCTCCGAACGCGTATACAAAAATTTCTTTTTCCCTGCCGCTTAAGCCCT
>JAUZPW010000057.1 GCA_030705725.1 Bacillota bacterium | reverse complement strand
CTTCGCAGGGCGCCCGGCGTCAATGAAATCTTCTATCCCGGCGAAATCGAGGGAAGAAAGCTTGAGAAATCCCTTAAATACGGAGTGAATATTTCAGATAAAACATACGAGACCTTCCGCGAAACCGCCAAGGCTCACGGGCTTTTATTCTGACTAAACGCCTTATTAAAAAAACGGTATAGCCCCCGCCAAAGAGGGTTATACCGTTTTTTCCGTCAAATCTGATTATAAGGAGCGCCTCTCCTTTTTTATATGTGCCTGTAAACGTTCATGTAAGTCTCCGGGCATAATCCCGGGAACAAAGTTTTTTATTCCTTGCCGCAGTGCTTGCATTCGCCGGTGCAGCCGATAATAGGCGTCGGGTCCATTCCCTTGCGCTTATAATAATCGGCGATCGCCGATTTGAGGGCCTCCTCGGCGAGCACCGAGCAGTGCACCTTAACGGGAGGCAGCCCCTCGAGCGCCTCCATAACCGCAGAGTTCGTAAGCTTCAGAGCATCGTTTATAGACTTGCCCTTAACAAGCTCGGTCGCCATCGAGCTCGTAGCGACGGCGGCGCCGCAGCCGAAAGTCTTGAACTTTACATCGGTTATAATGTCGTTGTCGATTTTAAGATATATTTTCATTATATCGCCGCATTTTAAGTTTCCGACCTCGCCAACGCCGTCGGCGTCGTCGATTTCCCCGACATTGCGCGGATTTTTGAAGTGATCCATTACTTTTTCGCTGTATTCCATCTTTATCGCCTCCTGAATTTTCTCTACTTAAGCCCCTCGGGGCAGCATTTCTTCTGATTCCATACGGGCGACATGTCCCTCAGCCGGGTCACGACCTGCGGCAGAACCTCGAGTATATAATCAACGTCCTCGTCGGTGTTCTGAACGCCGAGCGTAAGCCTTAAAGAGCCGTGCGCTATATCGTGCGAAAGCCCGATTCCGGTCAGCACATGCGACGGATCGAGCGAGCCCGTAGAGCATGCGGAGCCGGTCGAAGCGCATATTCCGTGAGTATCGAGCATCAAAACGAGCGATTCTCCCTCAACCGCCTCGATAACAAAGCTCGCGGTGCCCGGAAGCCTGCTTGTCGGATGTCCGGTAAGGCGTGAATACGGGATTTTAAGCACCCCCGCAATAAGCCTTTCCCTGAGAGCCGTCAGCCTTTTAATGTTTTCCTCCATATGGTTCCTGCAATCCTCGGCAGCCTGCCCCAGAGCGACGATTCCGGCGACGTTCTCGGTGCCCGAGCGCATGTTCCGCTCCTGTCCTCCGCCCTCGATTATCGGCTGGATCATAACGCCCTTGCGGATATAAAGCGCGCCGACTCCCTTGGGCGCGTTCATTTTATGGCCCGAAAGCGAAAGCAGGTCTATTTTCATTTCGTTGACGTTAATCGGAATATGCCCCGCGGCCTGCACGGCGTCTGTGTGGAAGAGAGCTCCCGCGGCCTTCACCGCGGCTCCGATTTCGGCGATCGGCTCAACCGTTCCGATTTCATTGTTTGCCGTCATAACGGAAACGAGCGCCGTGTCCGGCCTGATCGCGGCTTTAAGCCTGTCCACCGGGATAATGCCGTAATTGTCCACGGGCAGAACGGTCACCTCATACCCTTCGAGCTCGAGCGCCTTCGCGGTGTGCAAAATCGCGTGGTGCTCGATGGATGAGATAATAAGATGCTTTCCGCGCGCCTTTTTGTAATGCAGAGCGCCTCTCAGGGACATGTTGTCAGCCTCGGTGCCGGAGCCCGTAAAAATAATTTCCGCAGGCTGCGCCCCTAAAAGCGCCGCAACCTTTTCCCTGGCCTCCGTAATAGCCCGGCGGCTGTCCCTGCCTATCGAATAAAGGGAAGACGCGTTCCCGTACTGTTCTCTGAGATACGGCAGCATGGCGTTTAATACCGATTCAGACACAGGCGTCGTTGCCGCGTTGTCCGCATATACGAAACGTTCCATTTAATCAACTCCTTATAGAAAACCTCTACGCTTTGAATATACACCCTTTTAGTATATATTTCAATCCTATATTTATTTTTTTCCGGCCTGTTTTGACGCGGCGACCGCAAGCGCGTCGCAGCGGTTGTTGAACTCGTTTTCGGCGTGGCCCCTGACCCAAACGAATTCCGTTTTGTGGACTTCAAGAAGTTTCAGGAGCTCTTCCCAGAGGTCGGAATTAAGCGCCTTTTCCTTTTTGTTCCTCATCCAGCCGTTTTCGCGCCATTTAAGGGCCCAGCCCTCTTTAACGGCCCTTACCACGTAATTGGAATCCGAATATAGCGTGACGCCGCATGGCTCCTTGAGGGTTTTAAGGCTTTCTATAACGGCTTTAAGCTCCATTCGGTTGTTCGTAGTCTCAGCTTCTCCGCCCGAAAGCTCCCGCTTAGCCCCGTTATAGCATAAAATCGAGCCCCAGCCGCCCGGCCCGGGGTTTCCCGAGCAGGCCCCGTCGGTGTAAATCTCAACTTTCTTCATCGTTCTGGCTGCCGGTGTCCGTTTCGGCCTCCGCACCGGACGTCTCTTCCTCTTCTTCTTCCCTGGCCGCGGGCGCGATCGAAATAAGCTTAGCGCCCTCGCTCAGGCGCATAAGGATAACGCCCTGTGAGACCCTTCCGCAAACGCGCACCGAGTCGGCGGCCGTTCTGATAATCGTGCCGTCTCCGGTAATAAGCATAATATCCGTGTCCTCCGGGTTTAGTACGCTTATGCCCGTCAGCGCTCCGGTTTTTTCCGTAAGGTTGTGCGCCGTAATGCCCTGTCCGCCTCTGTGATGCTCGGTGTATTCCGCAACGGGCGTCAGCTTGCCGTAACCGTTTTCGGTTGCGGAAAGAAGGTATTCTCCCTCGCTGTCGCAGGCGATCCCGACGACGTAATCGTTTTCTTTAAGGCGGATTCCTCTCACACCCGACGCGTCGCGGCCCATGGTGCGCACCTCGTTCTCGTCAAAGCGCACGGCGCGGCCGTCCTCGGTTGCAAGAATAATCCTGTCGGTGCCGTCGGTCATCTTGACGCCTATCAGCTCGTCTCCGTCGTTTAGGGTAATCGCCCTGATTCCAGCTTTTCTCGCAGTGTCGAGCGCCGTAAGATCCATTCTCTTGATTACCCCGGCCCTTGTCGCGAGCACAAGGTACTTGCCGCTTATAAACTCCCTTACGGGAATCATCGCGGTGACCTTTTCCTCGCCTTCTATCTGAAGCAGGTTTACAAAATTCATTCCCTTAGCGGTGCGTGACGATTCCGGAATCATATATCCCTTTAACTTGTAAACCCTGCCATAGTTTGTGAAAAATAGTATGGTATCATGCGTCGAGGCTGTAAAAAGGATTTCGACGAAATCTTCTTCCCTCGTCGTCATTCCGATAATCCCGCGCCCGCCGCGCCTCTGCGACCTGTATGTCGAAGTCGGCATGCGCTTGATGTATCCGAAATGCGTAAGCGTGTAGACGCTTTCTTCCTCATCGATAAGGTCCTCGATGTCTATTTCGTTTTCGACGGACGAAATTTCAGTGCGTCGTTCGTCGCCGAACCGGGATTTGATCGCCGAAAGCTCCTGCTTTACGATCTGGAGCATCGTATGTTCGGATTTAAGTATTTCCCTGTATTCGCCGATCTTTCTCTGCAGCTGGTTATACTCCTCTTCGATTTTTTCGCGCTCTAGTCCCTGCAGCCGTCCGAGACGCATGTCGAGTATCGCCTGCGCCTGCACGTCTGAAAGGCCGAAGCGTTCCATAAGGCGCGCTTTGGCGTCGTTGTAGCTTGCGCGGATCGTGGCGATAACCTCGTCTATATGGTCGCAGGCTATGCGCAGTCCCTCTAGGATATGGGCGCGGTCCTCGGCCTTTTTGAGGTCATATATCGTGCGCCGCTCGATAATCTCCTTCTGGAACGAAATATAATGGTCGAGTATCTCGCGCAGGCTCATGACCTTCGGCTGGTTCCCGTCAAGCGCCAGCATAATGATTGAGAAGGTCTCCTCAAGCTGCGTGTACTGGAAAAGCTGGTTTAGCACCACCTGAGGGTTCGCGTCCCGCTTTAGCTCGATGACGATCCTCATTCCCTGGCGATCCGACTCGTCGCGCAGGCCCGAAATGCCGTCCACCCGCTTTTCGTGCACAAGTTCCGCTATTGATTCCACAAGCCTCGCCTTGTTGACCTGATAAGGAATCTCGCTTACCGAGATAAGATATCTGCCCGACCCGTATTCTTCGATCTCCGTCCTTGAGCGCACTCTGATGCGCCCGCGTCCGGTAGCGTACGCGGCGCGGATTCCGGCGCGGCCCATAATAATGCCGCCTGTCGGAAAATCAGGCCCCTTTATATGCTCGATAAGGTCCGAAAGCTCGGCGTCCGGGTTGTCGATAACGTAGCATACGGCGTCGATTACCTCCGAAAGGTTGTGCGGCGGAATATTCGTCGCCATGCCGACCGCGATTCCCGACGACCCGTTAACGAGCAGGTTCGGGAACCGCGACGGCACAACGGTAGGCTCTTTGAGTTGGTTGTCGAAGTTCGGGATAAAGTCAACCGTTTCTTTTTCAATATCCGTTAAGAGCTCGAGGGCGAGCTTTGCCATTCGCGCTTCCGTATAACGGTATGCGGCGGCGGGATGCCCGTCGACCGACCCGAAATTGCCGTGCCCGTCGATAAGCGGGTACCTCAGCGAGAAATCCTGCGCCATGCGCACCATGGAGTCATAGACCGCGGCGTCGCCGTGCGGATGATACCGGCCGAGAACGTTACCGACCGTCGTGGCGGATTTTCGGTACGGTCTGTCCGGCGTAAGGTTATCCTCGTACATAGCGTAAAGTATACGCCGGTGCACGGGCTTTAAGCCGTCCCTGACGTCCGGGAGCGCGCGTCCGACAATAACCGACATCGCGTAATCGATGTAGGATTTTTTCATTTCCCTTTCAATATCGACTGGGACTATTTTCTGGTCTTCAAAGGCAAGGCTCATTATTCACTCATCCTCAGCTAATTTTGCATTACAGAATATCGATGTCGCTCTTTTTCGGCAGTATAAACGCGGCGGCTATATAAATTATCACTCCGCTGAACCAGAAAAGGGACAGTATCACAGTCAGAAGCCTGACAAGGGTCACGTCGATATCAAAATACTCGGCTATGCCTCCGCAGACTCCGCAGACTTTTTTTCCGTATTCGATTTTATAGAGCTTTTTCATCAAAATCATCCTTTCTCCGGATAGTATTAAACTTTGCGTGCTTATATATCAAGGTTCGTGACGTATTTGGCGTGCGATTCTATAAATTCTTTTCTGGGCTCTACCTTCTCGCCCATAAGGATCGTAAAAATTTCATCCGCCGACGCGGCGTCGGCCATCTCGACCTTCAGAAGCGTGCGGTTTTCGGGATTCATCGTCGTCTCCCAGAGCTGTATGGGATCCATTTCGCCGAGGCCCTTGTAGCGCTGGACGTCCGCGTTCTCGCCGGCTTCCTCCAGGTACCGTGAAAGCTCCCTGTCCGTATAGGCGTATTTCGTATAATTTTTACCCTTTGAAACCTTGTAAAGCGGCGGCTGCGCGATATAAACGTTGCCGTTTTCGATAAGCGGCCTCATAAAGCGGAAAAAGAAGGTCAGCAAAAGCGTCCTGATATGGCTTCCGTCCACGTCGGCATCGGCCATTAAAATAATTTTCCCGTATCTGAGCTTGTTGAGATCGAATTCGTCTCCGATGCCTGCGCCGAACGCCGTGACAAGCGGGGATAGCTTGTCGTTCCCGAATACCCTGTCGATCCGCGCCTTTTCAACGTTCAGCATTTTTCCCCAGAGCGGCAGAATCGCCTGAAAGCGCCGATCCCGGCCGTTTATGGCCGAGCCGCCCGCGGAATCGCCTTCCACGATGTAGATTTCGGTTAAAGTGGCGTCTCTCTCCTGACAGTCGGCAAGCTTTCCGGGCAGCTGCGCGCCGTCAAGCGCGCTTTTGCGCCGCGTCGCCTCGCGGGCCTTTCTCGCGGCCTCGCGAGCGCGTGAGGCGGTAAGCGCCTTGTCCAAAACAGCCTTCGCGATAGAAGGATTCTCTTCGAAAAACGTTCCGAGCTTTTCGCCGACCATGCTCTCAACAATCGTCCTCATATCGGAATTTCCGAGCTTTGTTTTGGTCTGGCCCTCGAACTGGGCGTCCTGAAGCTTGACGCTCACGATAGCCGTGAGACCTTCCCTCGCGTCCTCGCCGGACAGGTTCTTGTCGTTTTCCTTCAGGATATTGTATTTTCTCGCGTAATCGTTTAACACCTTTGTGAGCGCCGATTTGAAGCCGGTTTCGTGCATTCCGCCCTCGGAGGTGTTTATATTGTTCGCAAACGAAAGAATCGTTTCGTTGTAGCCGTCGTTGTACTGCATCGCGACCTCGGCCTCGGAGTTCTCCCGCGCCGCCGACATATATATGATCTGCTGATGCACGGGGGTTTTGTTCCTGTTCAAGTGCGCCACAAATTCGCTGATGCCGCCTTCGTAGCACATGCTTTTTTCAACAGTTTCCCCGCCTCTTAAATCGCGCAGCGTGATTCTGACGCCCGCGTTCAGAAACGCCTGCTCGCGCAGCCTTGTGAGCAGCGTGTCAAAATCGTAAACAACGTCCTCAAAAATTTCGGGGTCTGCCTTAAAAGAAACCGTCGTGCCGTTTGTGTCGGAAGTGCCGACCTTTTTCAGCGGCTCGGCCGTAACGCCCCGCTTAAAGCTCATCTGATAGCGCTCGCCGCCCGTGCGGATCTCGACCCTGAGCCATTCCGAAAGCGCGTTTACAACCGAAGCGCCGACTCCGTGCAGGCCTCCGGCGACCTTGTAGCCCCCGCCGCCGAACTTGCCTCCGGCGTGCAGAATAGTGAAAACGACCTCTGCGGCTGAGATTCCTTCCTTTTCGAGTATCCCGACCGGTATCCCGCGGCCGTTGTCGTGCACCGTTATAATTTCGCCTTCGTCTATTATAACCTCGATGTGCGTGCAGTAGCCCGCAAGCGCCTCGTCGATCGAGTTGTCCACAATTTCATAGACCAGATGGTGCAGGCCGCGCGTTGAAGTCGACCCGATATACATTCCCGGGCGTTTTCTGACCGCTTCAAGGCCTTCCAGAACCTGAATCTGAGTAGCGTCGTAGGTATTTGTGACTTTTGAGTCGAAGCTTTCGCTCATATTGCGCATCCTTTCGTAATGGAGACTGTATATATAAAAGTTAAACCTCCGTAAGGACGTTGTCCGGCAGCGGGTCGGACTCGGCCCTTTTAAGCAGGGTAGCCGTTGAAATCTGAGAAATATAAAGGCTTTTTTTCCCCTGTTCCTCGCAGAGCACGAAGGATTTTGGAACCTCCTCCGATATATTGACGACATGGCCCTCTTTTTCCGAATCGCTCAAAAACGCCCTTGTGATTTTCGAATAGGACGTCGTGTCCAGATCAAATATCCCGATTATGGTTTTTGTCGATACCGCCACGTCCCTGCCGAGATGCAGATACATATTCCCCGATCCTTTCGAGTAACTTTACCTTTGTTCCGATAATCCCGACCGTCAAAACCGGCCGCTTACAGATCGCAGACCTGCGCGACCGACCCCCCGCAGATTCTGAAAAGCCGCCCCGACAGCACCTTCGCCGGTTTTGCGTCCTCGCAGCAGGTGATAATAATCTGGCCGTTTGCGATACGGTTTAACACAAAGTCCTGGCGCTTTTCGTCAAGCTCCGATAAAACGTCGTCAAGCAGCAGCACGGGGTACTCTCCCGAGTCCCTGAAGAAAAGCTCACGCTCGGCGAGCTTAAGTGAAAGGGCGGCCGTGCGCGTCTGACCCTGCGACGCAAACGTCCTTGCCGCAAGCCCGTCTATAAGAAGCTCTATATCGTCCTTGTGCGGCCCGGATAAACAGGTTTTCGTCCTTATTTCGGCGCTCCGGTGAGCTTCATAATGTGCAATAAGCTCCTTTTCCGTCTG
>JAUZPW010000056.1 GCA_030705725.1 Bacillota bacterium | reverse complement strand
TGAAAGAGTTCTGCCGACGTTTTGCTCAGACGCGCAAAAAGAAGAATATATATCAAAAATGCAGACAAAAGGCGGCATAACGGAAACGATAATAAGAAGCCTCGAAACGGGCAGCCCCTTCGACGAAGCACTTCGGAAGGGAGTCGCCCGGAGCCGTGAGTTATCGCTTTCGGTTCGGGAATTGATGTCAAATTTTTAGATGCTTGTTAATTGATCGTAAAAAACAGTGCAGAGCGGCTTTCGTTTGAAGCTCTGCACTGTTTTTTTACTTTTTCCAGCCAAACCCGTATCGTTTTTCGTCCTGCCTGCCTATCGTGATCGTCATTTCCCGGCCTTCGGCTTCTATGGTTTTAGACATAACCGGCTTTTGCAATGGGCCGATTTCGGCAAGCGCTTCAAGCTCGATGCTTTCGGCATATTTCTCGGTTACGCTTTTAAGAAGCCCGCTTTGCGTATCAAAATGCAGCCGCACCCTGTCGGCTACGCCGAACCCGGCTTCCTTTCTGAGCACCTGACAATGACGCAGGATCTCGCGGTAGATGCCTTCCGCCCTAAGCTCCGGGGTGATTTCCGTATTTATCGCAAGCTTGCCGCCGCTAAGGCGTTTGATATAAGGTTTTTCTCTTTCTTCCGTCAAAAGCAGACCGGGGCTCAGCTCGTACCCGCAGACGGGCACTGTCAGACCGGTTTTTAAGCTAAACAGCGCTTCTTTTGTTTCACACTCCGAAAAAGCGTTAATGCGGTCTTTCACCTTGTTCAAATCGCCTTTCAATATACGTCCCGCCGTTTGGTAATTAAGAACGATACGCTCGTCGCTGAGCGCCGAAAAATCATCGGTAAATAGGATTTCCTTAACGTTCGCCTCATCCTTTATAACGTCCCGGTATTTTTCGCAGGCATTTCGCAGTTTTGCGTCGACGTAAAGCGCGGATAATGGCTGTTTGACCTTGATAATGCTTTCGTTTCTCAGCTTCATCGCTCCGGCGATCACCTCTCTCACAGCCTTCGCTTCTTCGAGCACGGAGGCGTCGGGCGGCTCAGCCTTCGGGTAATCCGAAAGATGAACGGATTCCTCCGCCTTTCCGAACCTTCTTATCATGTCCTGCCATATCTTTTCCGTCATGAACGGAATAACGGGCGCCATAACCCCGCACATCGTCCTTACCGCGTAATAAAGCGAATCGTATGCGTTTTGCTTGTCATCGTCGAACGCGCCCTTCCAGAAACGCCTGCGGCAGGCGCGGACGTAGAAGTTCGACACATCGTCCGTGCAAGCCTCAAACTCCCGGATAAGCTCCGGCGTATCGTAGCTCTCGAAAGCCCTGACCGCCGCGGCAACAAAATAATCGACTCTGTTTTTAAGCCAAATATCCATCAGGTTCGCGGACCGTTCGCCGCCGAATCTCGGGTTGTCTATATTTGCATAGGTAATGAAAAAGGCGTAGATATTCCAGAAAGAAAGCAGCTTGCGCCGCGCTTCGTCCCCCAGATGATAGCCGAAACGGACGTCCGAGGAGATACCCGCTCCGGCGTACAGATAGCGTATGGCGTCGGAACCTATTTTTTCCGCCGCCTCATCGAATTTTATCATATAGCCCGACTTGTGAAAGCGCGACCCGTCCTCCTGCACGACGCTGCCGTGGGTCATTACGCGCTCGTAAGGCGCTTTTCCCGTAAGCGTAACGCTCATAAAAAGCAGAGAGTAAAACCAAAGCCTAATCTGCTCGTTCATTTCCAGCACCAGCTCCGCCGGGAACTGTTTTTTCCAGGCTTCCCGGTTTGTAAAATAACCGAGCGTCGAAAAAGGAGTGATACCCGCGTCAAGCCAGACGTCCCCGACCTCCTGCACGCGCGCCGTTTCCTCTCCGCAGCCGGGGCAGCTTATTTTAATTTCGTCAATCCATGGGCGGTGGAGCTCCGGCAGGGAATCCGCCTTTTCTCCCCCGAGCTTGCGCAGCTCTTCCCTTGAGCCGATAACCGTCAGGCGGCCGCACTTTTCGCACTCATAAAACGGCAGCGGCAGCCCGTAAAACCGCTTTCTTGAAATGTTCCAGTCGCCCATATTGTTTAGCCAGTCCTGCATCCGTTTTCCGCCGAAAGGCGGTTCCCAAGCCACTTTTTCGGCTTCGGCAAGCAGCTTCGGGCGGATCTCATCCGTTTTTATCACCCATGAGCTTACAAGCCGGAATAAAACCTCGGTCTTGCAGCGCCAGCACACGGGGTAGCTGTGCGTATATTCGTGCGTTTTATATAGCTTTCCTTGCTCTTGCAGCTTTTCGAACACAAGGCGCGCCGCAGCCGAAGCGGGCCTGCCGCTTAAGAAATCATAACCGCTCAAAAAATGGCCGCTCTCGTCCACCGGGCAAATCCGGCTCAGATCAAAAGCCTTCCCGAGCTCAAAATCCTCCGCGCCGCAGCCGGGCGCGATATGAACCACCCCGCTGCCCTCGTCCGCTTCCACTGCGCTCCATTTAATTATTTTGTGCGGAAGGTTTTTCTGTACTTCAAGAAACGGAAAAAAGGTCTCATACGAAAGCCCCAGAAGCTCGCGTCCCTTTATAAGCCTCAGCACCTTTTTCTCACCGTCTAAAACGCCCAGCGCGCTTTTTGCGAGCACAAGCGGCCTGCCGCAATTCTCAACCTCCGTCAAAGCGTAATCCAAATCCGGGTTTACCGCAAGGGCCGCGTTAGCGGCAAGCGTCCATGGCGTCGTCGTCCAGACGAGGATGTCAAAATTCCGCTTTTTTACCGGCAGCTTCGCGAAAACCGCGGTATGCGTGACGTCCTTGTGCGAGCCCGCCATTTCATGCTCGGAAAGAGATGTTCCGCAGCGCGGGCACCACGGCATCGGCCGGTGGGTCCTCGCTATCCAGCCGTTTTGGTCGCAGACCTTCAAAAAATGCCATATGGAGGTAATGTTCTCGTCGGTGTGCGTAAAGTACGAGTTCTTCCAGTCCATCCATTGTCCGAGCCGCTTGGATTGTTCCGTGATTATTCCGGAATATTTATTGATCCGTTCCACGCAACGCCTTGTAAAATTGTCCAGCCCGTAAGCTTCGATGTCCTTTTTATCTCTGAAGCCAAGCTCTTTTTCGACCTCGACTTCGACCCAAAGCCCCTGCGTGTCAAAACCGTTTCTGTAGTGGCAGGAATATCCTCTCATAGCTTTGTAGCGCAGAAAAATATCCTTGACGCTGCGCCCCCAGGCATGGTGTATTCCCATCGCGTTGTTAGCGGTCATCGGCCCGTCAAGAAAACGGAAGGGCGTTTTGCCGCGGTTCTTTTCCGTGAGCTTTTCAAAGCACGGGGCTTCGCCCCAAAATTTTAATATCTCGTGCTCGTTTTCGATAAAAAGGTTTTTGCTTTCTGCCTCCATAATGATATTTCCTCCCATGTGTTATCTTAATAGCGCCGGAAATATCGTCTTCAATCACACCGGCTACGACCATAACCCGATCACCCCCTCTTTAATCAGTGAAAAACAAAAAAGCTTCCGCCTCAAAACGAATAATCATTCGCATTGGGACGAAAGCTTACTAAAACTTCCGTTATACCACCCGTTTACGCCATACAAGCATATGCGTCTCTTTTCTCGGTGAGAAGCCGTCATGCTCTACTCTTAATATTTCGGCATGCTGCTCGGGAGTGATTTTCGGCCATATCTTACCTGCGCCGGGTTCGCACTGTTCCCGGCTCACTGCGGCTTTCGGAAATGCTTACTCTCTCCGTCATCGTATTGAATTTATTATACCATAAAACTGACAGAATATATAAATAAATTTCGCTGCTTCGGCTAAAGCCGATTTCTGATGAAGGGAACCCTTCCGTATGCTATAATGTATGATGTAGCGTTCGTATTGCCCCAGCTTTTCAAGTAAATGTAAGGGAATTTGTTTATGAAACAAAATCGCGGTTTTCCGAAAATAACGGTAACTCAAAAGGCTCAGGCGGCGCTTGAGGCCGGCCATCCGTGGGTATACGACACAGAGCTTTTGTCGCCCTCTGACGACATGCCAAACGGCTCGCTGGTCGATGTGGCAAGCGAAAAAAATAAATATCTCGGCACGGGAATTTTAAGCCTGAAATCAAAAATCCGCATCCGGATAATCTCCCGTAACGCGAACGATAGCTTTGACGAGTCCTTTTTTGAACGAAGAATCCGTTATGCCTGGGATTACCGCAAGACCGTAATGGCGGACGACTGCGGCGCCTGCCGCGTTATTTTCGGCGAGGCGGATCAGTTCCCCGGACTTACCGTCGACCGCTACGGCGGCCTTCTGGTTACCCAGACGCTGTCCGTTGGCATCGAAAAGCTGAAGCCGATGCTTTTCCCGCTTATTTATAAAGTGCTGCGTGACGACGGGCAGAAGATCAGCGGCATTTACGAAAGAAACGACGTGTCAATCCGCGAACTGGAGGGACTTGAGCAAAATAAAGGCTGGTTTGCTTTGGACTGCGTGCCTCAGCCCGATTCAGCGCTGACCGTTATAAGCGAAAACGGTATCGAGTATGAAGTCGACGTTGAGAACGGGCAGAAAACAGGTTTTTTCCTTGACCAGAAATATAACCGCCGCGCGGTTTCACGCCTTGCAAAGGGCAAACGGGTTCTCGACTGCTTTACGCATACGGGCTCGTTCGCGCTGAACGCGGCTCTGGGCGGCGCGGAGCATGTGTGCGCCGTCGATATTTCCGAAAGCGCGATTGACATGGCCCGGAAAAACGCCCGGCGAAACGGCCTTGAAAGCAGAATGGAGTTTAAGGTAGCCGATATATTCGACCTGCTCCCGGAGCTTGAGCAAAACGGTGAAAAGCCCTTCGATTTCATAATTCTCGATCCCCCGGCCTTCACAAAATCGAGAAAAACGATCGGCGGCGCGCTGCGCGGGTATAAAGAGATAAATTACCGAGCGATGAAGCTCCTTCCGAGGGGCGGTTATCTTGCGACCTGCTCGTGCTCACATTTTGTGGATAACGAGCTATTTTGCAAAATGCTCAGATCCGTGGCGCGCGACGCCTCCGTCGAGCTGAGGCAGATAGAAGCGCGGCAGCAGTCCCCCGACCATCCCGTTTTGTGGAACGTCCCCGAAACGGATTACCTTAAATTTTATATTTTTCAGGTTGTCTGAAATAGAAACGCCGCCCTTTTTGAGGCGGCAAGGTAAAAAATATATGACCGAATCCGAAAATCTTCTTAAAAACCGGTTATCCGAGCTTTCGCGCAGGGCCTTAAGCCGCGGCTTATATACCTGTTCCGAATTTTTGACCATAGCTGAGCAGGATTTGCTTTGCGGCATGTCCTTCGATACAGGCTCGGCGCCTTTTACCCTTTTCGGAGGGTACGACGCCGCCGAACGCAGGCTTGCCTGCTTCGGAACTGAGGAGCTTTTCGGGTATCCGCCTAAGCCTCCCATAGCCTGCGTCCGCATTTCCCCGGTCTCGCGGAAATTCGCGGACAAGCTGACCCACAGGGATTTTCTCGGCTCGCTTATGGCAGTGGGGGTAAGACGCAGCGTCCTCGGCGATATAATAGTCCGCGAAAACGAAGCACATCTTTTTTGCCTCGAATCCGTTTCCGGCTTTATTACTGATCAGTTTCAAAAGGTAAAGCATACCGACGTCCGCTGTTTCGTTACAGACGCTCCGGAATTTACAGCCGAGGAGCCCGAGCCTGCCGAAATAAATATTGCCTCCGAGCGCCTTGACGCTTTGATTTCAGCGGTATATAAGCTCCCCCGAAGCGAAAGCCAGGAGCTTATTCTTAAGGGAAAAGTTTTTATAAACGGCAGACTGACGCAAAATTCGAGCTTTTCCCCCGCTCCGGGCTGCGTAATATCCCTGCGGGGCCTCGGGCGCTTTTCCTATGAAGGAATAGAGCGCGAAACCAGGAAAGGCCGCCTTAAAGTGCTGGTACGCTTATATTAATACTGCGCCATATGGTATTTGGAATAATTTTGCTCCCGCAAGGTCCCCTCAAGGCACTTCATCTTTCCGTCTTTTACCTCAATAACGGTTTTTTCAACTTCTCCCCCGCCGTAAACGCTTTTCCTGAAAGTAACGATACCGTTCTCTGCCCCGGTTTCCCGCCACGATTTTTCATATACAAAACGGATCCCTTTTTCAACCGTCTCAAGAGTGCCGATCCAGTACGGGTATTCTCCGTACGCGTCCAACATATAATTCGAGACGTCAGTGTTCATTTTCGGCAGGAGCCTGTCAAGCTGAAGCTTAACGTCCGCTTTTCGTCCGATCAGCTTCAGATAAGCCTCGGCGTACTTCGCGGCTTGCCCGTCCATTAGCACCGCATTTTTTTCGTTGTTTTCGGCTAAATATTTTTTATATGCCGACGCGGAAAACATCTTTTTAAGCGACGGCCCGAACTCGCTTCCGTCCTTTGGGCGTATAAGTTCCTTGAATATATACCGGCCTTCGCCGTCCTTACTGAAAATGATCGCGGAAGGGTTAGCGTGCCCGCCTATATCCGTCAGAATACCGTTCTGGAAGCCGAATACATAATACCTCTCAAGAATATAGGCGTAAGTAAGTCCGCCTTTTTCCTCGGTTTCCAGCGTGATGTGCCCCTCCCCCGCCGTCTCATACCAGTGATGGGCGTCATCTTCTTTGTAATAGCTCAAAAGCGCGTCCGAGATGCTGGCGTCGAGGTCGGTGCGGTCTATGTCCGCCGTTTTTGAGGAGGCGGATTCAATTTTTTTAGCCAGATCGGCAATACCCTGATACAATTTTCCGTCTATCCGGCTGTAATGGCTGTTTGTTCCCGCCTGCATAACGGCGTATCCGTCCATAAAAAAAGCGTAGTAGTCGGTCTTTTTGCCGTCGGCGCGCGTTTCGTTCAGCCTTAGGCATCCGTCGAGCGTCTTCGGGTCTATAGCCGGCCGGCCCGCGGATTTAACCATGTAGTCGAAAATTATATCCTCCGCCAGCTTTTTGTCGCTCCCCCCGAGCGCTTCGCTTTCATAAAGGACATCTCCGTTTTTGCCCAGCTTTGCCAGCGTATACGTTATGCCGCTTCCCGTCTTGTCGATTAACGACTGCACACCGGAAACCGTCTTGCCGCAGCTTTTTACGTCCGTTTTCAGCGCTTCGTCCGCTTCGGCGACCGACAAAGACCCTGACGAGTTCCCGCGTTTCCACTGGACTTCAGAAACGTTCCCTATAAGAGTCAGCAGCAGCGCCGCGTCTTGCCTCATGGCGTCGTCAAACTCCTCGGCGTCCTTTTCCTCCCCGGCTTCCGTAAAATTAATCCGCAGGATATACGGCTCGCTTTTAGTTTCAAGCTCGATCTTAAAGCCTCCGAGCTTTTCCGCCACGCCCATCAAATCCAGCAGCCTGACGTCGGCGGGCGCGTCGCCGATATAAGGATTGCGGTTATCGTAAAGCGTCTGAGCATAGCTCTTGGGATCTTCAGCGCCCGCCGGCTGTTCTTTTTTGCTTTGCGCGCCTGTAAAAGTGCCAAAAGCGCTGACTGTTGCGATAACCATTGCCGCGGCTAACGCCGGAATAAAGGTCTTCGGGTTTTTGACTATCAGATTAAGTCTCTCTTTTAAGCCGTTCTTGCCCGACGTCATTGTGGTCGCGGCGCATATAACTGCGGAAGGCGTCTTTTTCACCGCTATCATGCTGACGAGCGTCCTCCCGTATATCAAACGTTCTTTCTCGCCGATCCTCCCGATCACAGCCTCATCGCAGGCAAGCTCGCTGTCGGCCCGCGAAAGAAAGGCGGCGGCCCAAACAAAAGGATCCCACCAGTAAACGGCAAGACAAACCCCGCGCAGAATTGACCAGATATGATCTCCGTGCCTGAAATGGCAAAGCTCGTGCTCCAGAATGTAACGAACGCAGCTTTCTTTTTCCGCGGCCTTCGGCGTAAGATAAATGGAAGGGCGAAAGATCCCGAACATGCACGGCGAGGCGACGCTCCCGCTCAAATAGACGGGCAGCTTGCAGCCCG
>JAUZPW010000055.1 GCA_030705725.1 Bacillota bacterium | reverse complement strand
CTTCTCTATTTCCAGATGAAGCTTAATAACCTCTTTTTTAGGCAGACGGTCGAAGGTTCCGTCTTCCTGCATCTTGCGAAGTTGGTTTAACCTGTCTATCCTGCGGCGCATCGTTTTGAAGTTTGTTAGCATTCCTCCGAGCCAGCGGGCGTTAACGAAATACATTTCGGAGCGTACCGCTTCTTCCTTGATAGCGTCCTGAGCCTGTTTTTTCGTACCGACAAAAAGCACGCTGTCGCCGTTTGCAACTACGTCGCGGACAAAGAAATAGGCTTCCTCAAGCTTCTTTACGGTCTTCTGCAGGTCGATAATGTAAATACCGTTGCGCTCCGTAAAAATATACTGCGCCATTTTGGGGTTCCAGCGCCTGGTCTGATGTCCAAAATGAACTCCGGCTTCCAGAAGCTGCTTCATTGATACTACTGACATAAATTATCCTCCTTTGGTTTTTACCTCCACTCCGCCTTTAATTCTTTCCACCCGAAGGCACCGGAAAGAAAAGCGAAATGTGTGTAATAATAGGCGGTTGATATAATACCATAAATTGTGCGCGTTTGCAAGATATTTCGTTATAAAGAGCTACAAGTCGAATTCTCTTATTGCGTAACGGAACTTACCGGATTTTTCTACCGGTATTTCCGCGGTTTCCCGTATATCAATTTGACAGCCGGGCAAAAGGCCGCGCACCCCGTCCAAAAACACGTCTATTTCCCCGCGCGACGCTTTATCGTTCACTACATAAAGCAAAACGGCTCTGTCGGGAGAAAGCTGCCTAATCTGAAATTTGGCGATTGCCGTCAGGTTTCTCGCAATATGGTTAAAGGCATGTCCGTGAATAAGCCGCCCGTCTTTGGAAACGAACATATCATCAACCCGGCCCGATAACTCTTTTAACAACGGCATTCCCATTTGGCAATCGCAGGCGGTGTCACCTATGGCCGCCATGTCGCCCAGAATATAACGAAGGCGCGGCATTGCGGCGTTATTGAGGTCGGTAACAAGCAAAAGCCCGGTTTTTCCCGTTTCCAGCGGCTCTAATGATATTGGATCTACAACTTCCAAAACCGTGTTTTCGGCGGTTATATGCTTCCCGCCTCCGGGGCATTCATAGGCAATTATACCCCCGTCGCGCGCTCCGTATTCATCGGCAACCGGGCACGAAAATACTTTGCTTAGCTTTTCCCTCTGAAAGTCAAAAAGCGTTTCCGATGTTGAGACCACAGCCTTAAGGCGAATTTTGGGGCTTATATTCCGCTTATCGAATATTGAGGCGAGCGCGTAAAGTGCCGACGAATAGCCGTAAATATATTCGGGCCTATAACTGTCTATTAAACCGACATACTGCTCGGCGTTATCCGGCATAAGCGCATAGGCCGGAATAACTATCCGGTTTTTCAGATATTTTTCTTCAAGAATGTGCCTTTTATCCTTTAGCCTGCTGAGCTCTATCGGGCTTCCCCATACCATAACGCTCCTGCTGCCGGGAGTTATACCGTACCAGGACAGCCCGCGCCAGCGGGCGGCTTCGTAATATTCGACGGTCTTTCTGTCCATGAAAAATCGGACGGGCTCGGAAGTGGAGCCGCCCGTCAGATTCGCGATAAGATTTTCTTTCTTCGCCGTATCGTTTAAGTATAAATCCGGCGCTTTCATATATTCTTTTTTCGAAAGCGGAGGAATTTTTTTTAAGCTTTCGAACGGGTTTTTCCCGCAGTCGATTATTCCCTTGTAGGCTGGAACTTTTTGCGCGCATTCGGCGAGCAGGGCTTTTAGCTTTTTCTCCCGCAGAGCTTCAAAGCCCGCCCGGCTCAGCTTTTCATTATCTTTAAGTTCACTGATATATTCCCGGATGTGATTTCCCCTGTGCCGTTCCATCAGAGGATACAGCGCCTTTTCAATCGTTGTTTTGACTATGTCCAAGAATTTTCACATCTTTCAAAAATTCTAGTGATTTTTTAAACGATCGCTTCTGAATTTGCTGCTTTTCGGCTCGTATTTCACAAGTATAATGTCTTCGCCTATTTTATTAATGGCGTCCCACGGCACTATATAATCCTCTTCCCTGCCCAGCAAACCGAAAAAACGCAGCGGACCGGGGATAACAAGGGACGTTACGCGTCCGTTTTCCATATCGAATTCCAAATCGCATACGAAACCGAGCCGCGCTCCGTTTGACAGGCTTACAACCTCTTTATATCTCAGTTCAGCGATCGTCGTACTTGCAGTCATTTACATACACCTCCGAAAAAGTATACGCTGAAGCCTGCTTGGACTATGTCAAAAAATATCCTTACGCTTAAAGCGTGCTTCCCACCGTATGTGCTTTTATAAGGTTTGTAGTCCCGCTTTTCCCCACTGGAACGCCGGCAGTAATAACGACAAGGTCTCCGTTTTTAATAAGCTCTTCGGAAACGGCACTCTCGACGGCATATTCGAATAACCGTTCAATCCCGTTTTGCTCCCTGCCTATAATCGGAATAACGCCCCAGGACAGGGATAGCTGGTTATACGCCTTGTGGTTCATGGTTGACGCTATAATCGGGTTTTTAGGCCTGAACCGGGAAACCATTCTCGCCGTGTGGCCCGATCGGGTAACGGCGATAATTGCCGCCGCGCTGAGGTCCGCAGCCATCGTACATGTGGCGTGAGAAATCGCGTTAGTGACGTTTATTTCATCGGGAGCGTAGACATCCTTAAGCGCGCTTTTGTAATCTATGCTGTCCTCTGTCCGCTCGGCGATCCTCGCCATTGTTTTCAGCGCTTCCAACGGATATTTTCCGGCTGCGGTTTCACCGGAAAGCATAACCGCGCTTGTACCGTCGTAAACGGCGTTAGCGACGTCCGAGGTTTCAGCTCGCGTGGGCCGCGGGTTTTTTATCATTGATTCAAGCATTTGGGTCGCGGTTATAACGCTTTTGCCCTTTGAAATGCACTTTTTAATCATCATTTTCTGGATCACGGGGAGCTTGTCAAACTCTATTTCCACGCCCATGTCTCCCCTTGCGACCATTAAACCATCGGAAACCCCGATGATTTCGTCGATATTTGAAACTCCTTCGGCGTTTTCAATTTTCGCTATGATTTTTATTTCACGCCCGCCGTTTTTCTCCAGAAGCTTTCTGACTTCAGTTATATCGCCGGCGTTTCTCGTAAAGGACGCCGCTATAAAGTCCACATCGTTTTGAACTCCGAAAATTATGTCCTGTTTGTCCTTTTCCGAAACAAACGGAAGGCTTAAACCGATGCCGGGCACGTTTATCGATTTGTTGTCCGAAATCACTCCACCGTTTATAACATCACACTGAATATCCGTTTCGTTTATATCGGAAACGCTGAGCTCGATTAGCCCGTCGTCAATTAAAATTCGGCTTCCCGCTTTAACGTCTTTCGGCAGATTTTTATAAGTAATGGATACGACGTCAGAATTTCCCGTAATGTTCCTTGATGTTAAAGTAAAGCTTTGTCCCTCTTTAAGTTCGACGGAACCTTTTTCAAAGCCGCATATTCTGATTTCGGGTCCTTTGGTGTCGAGCATAATTCCGACCGGCCGCTTCTCCTCTTCTCTTATCTTTTTTATAAGCCGGATGCGTTCCAAATGTTCCTCATAGCTTCCGTGACTGAAATTAAGCCGAGCTATATTCATACCGTTTTTTATCATGCTCCTGATCATATCCGGCGAGGATGAAGACGGCCCCAGCGTGCATATTATTTTTGTTTTGCGCATTTTTCAGGCTCCTTTAAGATATACTGTTTGATATAATTTTTTACCGCCTTTTCCTATACTCCGATGCGGCTTATTTTTATTTTTTCATAATTTGTAATTGAATGCAAGCTTTATATTTTATACCATATATTAACTTTTATGTAAATAGCTGGCCGCGGGCGTTTTAATAAAAAACGTTCCGCGGCACACTTTTATATCTGCTTTTTAATCTGCCTGAGCGCGTTTTTTTCAAGCCTCGAAACCTGCGCCTGAGAGATTCCGATTTCCTCTGCGACCTCCATCTGGGTTTTTCCGTGAAAAAACCTAAGTGACAAAATATGCTTTTCGCGTTCCGTTAGGCCCGAAATGGATTCTTTGAGGGATATGCGTTCTATAAGGTTCTCGGTTGTATTTTTTTCATCCGCGACCTGATCCATAACGCAGATCGTATCTCCGCCGTCGGAGTACACGGGGTCGTATAAGGATACGGGATCGACAATCGAGTCAAGGGCAAAAACAATATCTTCCTTGGGCAAATCCATTGCCTTTGCTATTTCTTCTATTGTCGGCTCCCTCTGGTTTTCACAGATGAATTTTTCTTTTATCTGCAAAGCTCTGTAAGCCGTGTCTCGCATCGCGCGCCCGACGCGTATAACGCTGTTGTCTCTCAGGTATCTTCTTATTTCTCCTATAATCATCGGAACCGCGTAAGTGGAAAACCGCACGTTTTTTGTAGTATCGAAATTGTCTATTGATTTAATAAGCCCTACGCAGCCAACCTGAAACAAATCGTCAACCGGTTCGCCCCTGTTTAAGAAGCGTTGGATAACGCTTAAAACGAGCCTCAGATTTCCGGATATGAGTTCGTCGCGCGCCACCGTATCCCCGCTCTGGCAGCGTACCAAAAGCTTCATGGTTTCCTCGTTGGGAAGCACTTTCAGTTTAGAGGTATTTACACCGCATATTTCTACCTTTCCCTGCATCAGCCGCACCACCCTTTTCACTAAGTATTGCCTCGGGGCAGTGCTTTCATACGGACGAGGACGTCTTAAAAAAATATGTTTTATCGATAAAATTAGCTTTTTTTTTCGAAAATCACATAGAGCGCATGAGATCGTGCTTAAGCCGCAAAATGATTCTTTTTTCAAGCCTTGATATATACGATTGGGATATTCCGAGCGTATCTGCGACCTCTTTCTGAGTTTTTTCCACATGGCCGTTAAGCCCGAAACGCATGGAGATAATAACCCTTTCCCGCTCTGAAAGCTTTGATATCGCGTTTTGAAGCATCTCATGGTCGATGCATTCCTCTATGGGACGCATGATTTCGTCGTCATCAGTTCCCAGTATATCCGAGAGCAGAAATTCGTTTCCGTCCCAATCGGTGCTTAAGGGTTCGTCAAGCGATACTTCATTCTTTTGCGAGGTAGACTTCCTGAGATGCATCAGGATTTCGTTTTCGATGCATCTGGAGGCATAGGTGGCGAGCTTCGTATTTTTATCCTGCCGGTATGTGCCGACCGCCTTTATAAGCCCTATCGTTCCTATTGATATTAGGTCCTCTATGTTTATCCCGGTATTTTCAAACTTTCTGGCAATATAGACCACCAGCCTGAGATTCCGCTCGATGAGCACTTGTTTTATGCCGTTTTGCCCCTCGTAACGGCTTAAGAGATACAGTTCCTCCTCGTTAGACAAAGGCGGAGGGAGGCTGTCTGCCCCTCCGATATAGAAAATCTCGTCCGGCAGCAGCGACCTTAGCTTCTCCCTGATCGGATAAAGCAGAATAGAAATTTTTAGTCTCAGAAGATCAAGCTTTAATTTCATTCTTCCTCCTATATTCCAACAAGAGCGCTGTAACCCTTGGCGCCCTTTAGACCTTCGAATGTTAACCCGAGAATGATGTCCGGGGCGGGCTTTTCTTCAATCTGAACCGCGTCCGGTTTCATAACGATCATCATATTTCCGTTTCGGCCCGAAACCGTCTTAAACGGCAGAAGCCTCAAAGCTCCGGCAAAGCCCATTCGCGACGCTCTTTCAAAAATTTCGGATGCTTCGTAATTGCTGTCGAATTCAATGCTCTCCCGGAGCCTCAAAGGCAGGCATTCCCTTATAGACTGATATTCCGCAACGAGAACGCGTTTGCCGGTAATCGGATCACGCAGCTCGTTTCCGGTATCTAAAAGCGTATAAACGACCGTCTTTTTGCCGAAGAGCGTAATTTCCACCGGCTTTATCTTCTTTCCGAGCACCCCAGCGCTGCCCTGATGCCTTAAAAAAAAGCTTACCAGCAGGAAGCTGAGACCCGAGGCTATAAATAGTGTTTTAAGCGAAATATCGGCGTAAATAACTCCGTTTTTTAAAGAAAGCATCCCGGAGTTATTGAGCCAGTAAAAAGCGATAACGCCTCCGGCGAGGGCTGCTGACAATCCGACGAAAATAATATAAAGCTTAGCTAAAGAAAACAGGCTTTTTTTATAGAACCCTATAAAAACCATAAAAGCGGCAAAGGCCAGCTTAAAAAATGCGCCGTACAGGAAACCGAGCTCCGGAACGAAAAACAGCACGCAGTAAAACGCTCCTAAAAAAGCCGACAAAAAAAGGCGGCTGCGTTTTGCATAAACCCCGCCAAAGCGCATTGTCATAAGCAGCAGCAGATAATTAATAATGAGATTAACCGCAAACAGAACATCTATGTAGATTACTTTCATATCATAGCGTTGCCCCCTCGAAACAAATTATAGACATGTCGTTTTGCGCTTTCTGTCAAAACCTAAAAAAAATAAATCCTGCCTTTCGACAGGATTTAAGATAATCTGGAGGGAATTCAATCAGCTTATCGTGTATGCCCCTCTGACGAGAATTTTGCAGTTTGCCGCGGCCTTTAAGCCTCTGCCGTCTATTGTGACTATGTACAGGTTGTTTTTAAGAATGTCGGAGCCGTTATTGGCCTCGCTCGCCGAGGTCAGATTTATAAGCCCGGGCGTTCCGCTTGAAACGACCTTTGCGGAGCCGATGCGAAGAAGGACCTCAGTTCCTACCGACATTTTCATCGTTTTGCCGCCTGCAAAATCAACAAGCTTCCAGTCGGCGGCGGATACGGTGCCTGCGCCGTTTTCCTGCAGCTTCTTAAGCACTTTTTCCGCGATGGCATTTACAAGCTCGTCGGAGGCTCCCGCTGAACTTTGTCCGGAAGCCAGCTTCTCATCCATTTCGGCGGAATACTCCTTAATCTTATCGGACAGCTGGGCATTGAACCCGTTAAGTTTTTCCGCTATTTTGGCGTCGACTTCTTTCAGCACACCAGGAGATACCACGTCGGTTATGTAACTCAAGGTTACAAGGGGATCCTCCTGCGAACCATATTCAGCAGCCAGCGCGAAAAAGCCGGCTGCAAGAAGGGTTGAAAGCAGGAGGATGCTCAGAACAACTTTAATTTTTTTACTGTACACCTTAATACCTCCGTTCAACTTCCCGCATTTTCAAGTAAGCCGAAACTGACGACAAGCGCTTCGTCGACGCGATGCATGGCATCGTCGTCCAGCTTACCCATTTTTTCCTTTAGTCGTTTTTTGTCTATCGTTCTAATTTGCTCAAGCAAAATTACTGAATCTTTAGAAAGTCCGTATGACCTTGCCGATAGCTCGATATGTGTCGGAAGTCTCGCCTTGCCCATTTGAGATGTAATGGCTGCGGCTATTACTGTGGGGCTGTAGCGGTTGCCGACATTGTTCTGAACTATCAGCACCGGCCTTATTCCGCCTTGTTCACTTCCGACCACGGGGCTTAAATCAGCGTAATATATATCTCCTCTTTTCACATCTGAGTCCACAAAATTCACGCTCCGCCGGTTAGGATTTTGATACACGAAAAATACATCCATGTAATCATATTTTTCCCATAATGCATGCGTTTAATCTCAAATAATTATTTTTTTTTGCATGCATTAAAATTGCAACCGGCCTTTTATACGCCTCCCTGTTTTATTTTATTCAATAGGTACCCAAAGGTCAACATGTCCAAATAATCTAAAGTTGAAAATAGTCGTTTCAGGTGCAAAAGCGCGCCGGCCTTTCGACCGGGGCTGCCCTTTATTTTAATAAGTTTGATGAAAGAGGTACTTTTTTTACTCCGCGCTGAAAGTCAGAAATTCAAGGGACAAAACCTCGCTTCCCCCCGCATAAAGCTCAGCTTTTATGGGAAAAAGCGTTTTTTCATCTATCCAGATGCGTTTAGTCACAGCTTGTTTTTCTACCTTTTCCTCATATGTAAGCGTTACGCATTCGTCTCCGCTAATT
>JAUZPW010000054.1 GCA_030705725.1 Bacillota bacterium | reverse complement strand
TGTCGATCTGCTGCGTCAATATCGAAAACTGCGAAATGTCCGCGATCCTGCCGGTCCGCGACGACGGCGTCGTGTATTTCTTCTCAATGGCAACAAGCTTCACTAAGGCGGCGCTGGGAGCCGAGGGAGTCGGAAAAGACGTCACAATGATAATCGGCAACGGCTACACAAAGGAACATGCCGAAATCACGCTCAATGTGCTCCGCGAAAGCAAAAAGCTTCGCGAGCTGTTTGAGAAAAAGTATATCTGACCGGGTAACATTCGGCGGTAACCGCGGCTTGCCCGGGATTTCCGGGTTCCGCCGGCCGCACTTCATGCTTATATAAAGGAGGATTATCGGATGACACCGCTAAAAACGAGCAGATCCTTCGGCAGCTTTAATGATGTTGCCGAAAGTGACTGGAACGACTGGAAGTGGCAGGTTCGTCATCGCGTGGAAACTCTAAAGGACCTGAAAAAATATATCGACCTGACTCCCGACGAGGACAAGGGTGTGGAAAAATGCCTGGAAACGCTGAGAATGGCGATTACTCCCTACTATCTTTCCCTGATAGACCCAAACGATCTCCATGATCCGATCCGGCGGCAGTCCGTTCCGACAGACGCCGAGGTGCACCGCTCACCGGCGGATCTGCTTGACCCGCTGCACGAAGACGCCGATTCCCCCGTGCCCGGCCTGACCCACCGTTATCCCGACCGCGTGCTGATGCTGATTACCGATCAGTGCTCCATGTACTGCCGCCATTGCACCAGAAGACGCTTCGCGGGGCAAAACGACTGCGCCGTCGACGAGGGGCAGATCGACAAATGCATCGGGTATATAGCCTCCCATCCCGAGGTCCGCGACGTTTTGCTCTCGGGCGGAGACGCGCTGCTGCTCTCAGACGAAGCGCTAGAGTCGATAATAAAGAAGCTTCGCGCGATCCCTCACGTTGAAATAATCCGCATCGGTACCCGCACGCCGGTCGTTCTGCCGCAGAGGATCACCCCCGAGCTTTGCGGTATGCTTAAAAAATACCACCCGATCTGGCTCAATATGCAGTTCAATCATCCAAACGAGATTACGGAAGAGGCGGCCCTCGCCTGCGCCAGACTTGCCGACGCCGGCATACCGCTCGGGAACCAGAGCGTGCTTTTGGCAGGCGTCAACGACTGCGTGCACGTGATGAAAAAGCTCGTGCAGATGCTGGTGAGCATCCGGGTGCGGCCCTATTATATTTACCAGTGCGACCTTTCCTACGGTCTCGAGCATTTCCGCACTCCGGTCTCAAAGGGAATCCAGATCATCGAGGCGCTGCGCGGCCACACCTCCGGGTACGCCGTGCCGACCTACGTGGTGGATGCGCCCGGCGGCGGCGGCAAAACTCCCGTCATGCCGAACTATGTGATTTCCCAAAGCATGGGCAAGGTGGTGCTTCGCAATTTCGAGGGCGTAATAACAACCTATACCGAGCCCTCTAATTACCATGAAACCTGCCGCTGTGAAGTATGCCGGGGCGAACGGAAAGCCAGGCTTATCGGAATCGCCGGCCTAGAATGCGGACAGCAGCTTTCCATCGAGCCTCAGGACCTGGCGCGGCATAAAAGATCGCGTCATACTAAATGACGGCGTCAAGAATGGCGGTGAATAAATGAACAGCAAGCTTAATCTCAATCAGGAGCTGATCGGCCGCGCAAGGGAGTCGGCGCGCAAAGTGGCCGACGATACCCAGATATTTATCGACCGGCACACGACGGTTGCCGTGGAGCGCGCGGTCTGCCGGCTTTTGGGCATTGACGGCGTAAACGGCGTCGACGTGCCGCTGCCGAACGTAGCGGTGGAGCACCTGTGCGACAGAGGCCTTATTTCACAGGGCGCGGCTTTTTATATCGGCAGCGCGATGGCCGAAACCGGTCTCAGCCCGCAGCAGATCGCGGAAAAAATAGACTCAGGCGAGCTTGACCTTTCACGCCTGCCGATCCATGACCGCAGCGCGATTGAAAAGGCCGTCATGCCCTCGGTCGAAGCCGCGCTGGCGCGGATCCGCGGCAACGTGCAAAAAAGAAGAGAATATCTTGGGCGCTTCGGCGATAAGGAGGGGCCTTATCTTTACGTCATCGTGGCGACCGGCAATATCTATGAGGATATCGTTCAGGCAAAGGCCGCCGCAAAGCAGGGTGCCGACATAATCGCGGTGATCCGCACCACCGGTCAGAGCCTTTTGGATTATGTGCCTTACGGCGCGACCACGGAAGGCTTCGGCGGAACCTACGCCACGCAGGAGAATTTCCGCCTGATGCGCGCGGCGCTTGACGAAACAGGCGAGGAGCTCGGGCGTTACATACGGCTCTGCAATTACTGCTCCGGCCTCTGTATGCCTGAAATCGCGGCCATGGGCGCTTTCGAGCGTCTCGACGTCATGCTCAACGACGCCCTTTACGGCATTCTGTTCCGGGACATCAACATGAAGCGAACCATCGTCGACCAGTATTTTTCACGCGTGATCAACGCTTTCGCGGGCGTCATAATCAACACCGGGGAAGACAATTACCTCACCACGGCCGATGCCGTAGAGGAAGCCCATACCGTTTTGGCCTCCCAATTCTTAAACGAACAGTTCGCGCTCAAGGCCGGACTTCCCGAGGAGCAGCAGGGCCTCGGACACGCGTTTGAAATCTCGCCGGATGTTGAAAACGGCTTTCTTTTCGAGCTCGCGCAGGCCCAGATGGTCCGCGAGATCTTTCCGAAAGCGCCGCTTAAATATATGCCTCCCACAAAATTCATGACCGGAAACATATTCCGCGGCCACGTGCAGGACGCGCTTTTCAATATGGTGACGATAATGAGCGGGCAAAAGCTGCACCTGCTGGGTATGCTGACCGAGGCGATACATACTCCGTTTATGTCCGACCGCGCCCTTGCGATCGAAAACGCGCAGTACATCTTCCGTACCATGAAGGATCTGGGCGGCGAGCTCGTTTTCAAGGACGGCGGCATCATGCAGCAGCGCGCCGACGAGGTATTGACGAAGGCCTGCCTGCTGCTTGAGGAAATTGAAGAGTTAAAGCTCTTCGGCACGCTGGAGCGCGGGATATTCGCCAATATAAAGCGTCCCCAAAACGGCGGAAAGGGCCTGTCCGGCGTTATTCAAAAGGGCGATCACTATTTTAATCCGTTTATCGACCTCATGAAGGGTGGCGAAAGGAAATGAGCGCGGGCCTTTACAATATGTCAAGATCAGATACCGACAAGTCCTTTGACCCGACCCGGCTGTGCGCTTACGGCGACACCATGAACGACTCCAAAGTCCAACTTAGCTTCACCCTGCCCGTAAGAAACGACGATAAAGGGGCCGAGGCCGCAAGACAGCTCGCCAAAAAGATGGGCATCCCCGAGCCGTCTGTCGTTCACAGGCAAACCCTGGATAAGGAATTCACTTTTTATATAGTATACGGGGCCTGCGCCTATTCGGTGGATTACACCGCGATCCACGTGCAGGACGCCGAGACCGAAACCATGGAGATGGAGGAGGTCAACGAGTATATCCGCCGCAATATAGGCCGCAAGGTGGTTGTCGTGGGCGCTTCCACGGGCACCGACGCCCATACCGTGGGCATCGACGCCGTTATAAACCGCAAGGGCTTCGCGGGCCGCTACGGCCTTGAGCGGTACGACATGATAGAGGCGTATAATCTCGGAAGCCAGGTGCCGAACGAGGAATTTGTCGAAAAAGCCGTGGAGCTTAACGCCGACGTCCTTCTGGTCTCCCAGACGGTAACGCAGAAGGACATCCATATAAGAAACCTCACGGAGCTCGTGGAGCTGCTTGAGGCCGAAGGGCTTCGCAGCCGCTTTATACTGTGCTGCGGCGGCGCGCGAATAACCCATGAGCTTGCCAAGGAGCTAGGTTATGACGCGGGCTTCGGCGCGGGCAAATACGCCGACGACGTCGCCGCCTTCGCCGTGACCGAAATGGTAAGAAGAAATATAAAATAGCCCCCCGTAAGCTTACCCGTATAAAAAAACCGCCCCCGGATGATTCACGGCTGATTCATCCGGGGGCGGTTTTTCGTTCTGCCTACTTTTGGAGCTCCGGCAAAATTGCCTCGTAAAATTCAAGGCATTCCGGGTTGCTTAAAGCCTCGCGGTTAACGACCTTGCGTCCGTTAACGATGTTCGTTACCGCGCTTTCAACCTTTTTGCCGTTGAGCGTGCGCGGAATATCGGGCGCCTGCACCATCACGGCGGGCACGTGGCGCGGCGACGCGTTTTTGCGCAGAATATCTCGGATGTCTTTTTTCAGCTTTTCGTCCAAGGTGCAGCCGCTCTTCGGCAGCACAAACAGAATAATGCGCTGGTCTCCGTGATAATTCTGGCCGATCGCCAGACTGTCGGAAATTTCAGGCAGCTTCTCAACCTGATTATATATCTCGGCGGTGCCTATGCGCACTCCGGACGGCTTCAGAATAGAATCCGACCTGCCGTAATAAGAAATGCCGCCGGTATCGGAATGGATCAGGATATAATCCCCGTGATGCCAAACACCCGGAAAGACCTCGAAATAAGCCGCGTGATAACGCGAGCCGTCCGGGTCGTTCCAGAACATGAGCGGCATAGACGGCGCCGGGCACTCGCAAACAAGCTCTCCCTGCCTGTCGCGGACCGGCTTCGCGTCCTCGCCGTAGCATTCGACCTTCATGCCGAGGCCGCGCGCCTGCAGCTCGCCGGCGTAAACGGGCAAAGTCGGATTGCCGATGGAAAAGCATCCGTTTATATCGGTGCCTCCGGCAATTGAGTTAAAATGCAGATCGGCTTTGATTTCACGGAACACAAAGGAAAATCCCTCGTCGGAAAGCACGGAACCCGTCTGCGAAATGGTTTTGAGCGCGTCCAGCTTCGCGGCGGATTTCGGCGAAAAGCCCTGCGCCAGAAGCGCGTGTATATAGCTTGCGCTCAGTCCGAAAGCGGTCGCCTTTTCCTCGTCGAGTATTTTCCAGATGGCGGCCTCGTCGGGGTAAGCGGGGTTACCGTCAAAAAGAACGATTTTCGCGCCGGTGCCCAGAGCCGCCGCCTGCCAGTTCCACATCATCCAGCTGCACGTAGTTATGTATAAAAGCGTGTCACCCTCGGCAATATCGCTGTGCAAAATCAGCTCCTTGAGCTGGTTTACAAGAAGTCCTCCCGCGGACTGGACCATGCATTTCGGCTTTCCCGTCGTGCCTGAGGAAAACATCACTACGAGCGGATGTCCCGCCGGAAGCTGCTCGAACCGGAAGTTCTTCGGGGCTTCGGGAGCAAGGTAATTTTCCCAGGTCTCGGCGTCCGGAATGCCGCCCGTGCCGCCGTCCCCGGCGTAGTGCGCGACTACGACCCGGCGCAGCGAGGGTATGCCAGCCGCCGCCTGTTTTGCGGAGGCGAGCACATCAAACTTTTTGCCCTTATAATAATACCCGTCGGCCGTAACCATAATCAGCGGCTTGACCTGGCCGATGCGGTCTATAGCTGAAACAGGGCCGATATCCGTCGCGCAGGAGCACCAGACCGCGCCGACGGCTGAAGCCGCCAGCATCGCTATAACGGTTTCCGGCAGATTCGGGAGATAACCCGCAATGGCGTCGCCCGGCTTGATCCCGTCGCGGCGGAAAGCCGTGGCAAGCCGCAGCACCTGCTCATAAAGCTCTTTCCGGCTGTATTCCGAGCGGATCTGATTTTCCCCGCGAAAAACGACCGCCGTTCCGGGGCAGTCCGAGTAACGCAGCATGTTTTCGGCGTAGTTGAGCTTTGCGCCGACGAACCAGCTTGCGCCGGGGAATTTTTTAAGGTCGTCCACGACCTCTAAATAAGGCTCCGACGAGATGACGCCGCAGTAGTCCCAAACGGCGCCCCAGAAATCCGAAACGCAGTTAACCGACCAGTCGTAAAGAGATGAATAATCCTCAAAGCTTTTCCCGTAATGTTCATTCACATATTTAAGAAATCGGGTCATATGCGCGCTGTTCCTTCTCTCTTCCGAAGGAACCCATAACGGCTTTTTCAACAATCAGTACCCTCCTTAAAAGGCTTCTGTAAATATGAGGCACTAATGGAAATTATAGTCTGTTTTCGCCGTTTAGTCAATAAATTGCCGCTTTCAAGCAGACTGAATAATTTATAAAAAGCTGTTCTATATAAAAGGCGTCTTCTGCGGTTTTCTTAAGAAAATCTTAATTATATTTCAATTAATAAATAACAAATCCCGCTGACGATTTGGTAAAATAATATAATAAAATACCTGTCCGAAAGGAGTTGGCATTCACGGGCAGCAGGATACTTGTCGTTGACGACGAACGGGAGATCGCCGATCTGATCGAGGTTTACCTGAAAAATGAAAATTACTCCGTTTTTAAATTTTACTCGGCAAAAGAAGCTGTCGGATGCATTGACGAAACCGAGCTCGATCTTGCGATTTTGGATGTGATGCTCCCCGACGGAAACGGTTTTGACATCTGCCGGAGGATCAGGGAAAAGTACACTTTCCCCGTTATCATGCTGACGGCCAAAGAAGAAGAAACGGATAAAATCACAGGCTTGACCCTCGGGGCGGACGATTATATAACCAAGCCCTTCCGCCCGCTTGAGCTGGTTGCGAGGGTAAAGGCTCAGCTTAGGAGATATAAAAAGTATAATACCGCGTCGGCTAAGGATGATTCCGTCATCACGCATTCGGGCCTTGTGATCGACGTCAGCACGCACGAATGCCTGCTTGACGAAAAGCCTCTTTCCCTTACTCCCACCGAGTTTTCGATTTTGCGAATCCTGTGCGAGCAGAAAGGGAACGTGGTCAGCTCCGAGCAGCTTTTTCACGAAATGTGGGGCGATGAATATTTCAGTAAAAGCAATAATACCGTCACCGTGCACATACGCCATCTGCGGGAAAAAATGCATGATTCGGTCGATAACCCCAGGTATATAAAAACGATATGGGGGGTCGGCTATAAAATTGAGAAATAAAATATTGAACGGAAAGCCCTACTCAAGACTGATCCGTAAAATGTTTCTGCAAACGATGGTCGTGCTCGTGGCGGCGATCGTCCTGGTTTTGTTTTTGCGCTCCGCCGGAAGAGGATATATCGGAAACGGAATAACCCGTTTTATTTCCGTAACGGGCGGCCTTTCGTGGGATGACGCCCGCTTTGTTTATTCTAATTACGTCAGGAACAACATCGATACCATCATGGTGGCGACGATTATTATTTTCTTCGTGATTTTGTTCCGTTTTTGGTTATTGCTGTTCACCAGGTATTTCGATGAGATCGTCGCGGGCGTGGACATGCTGGCGGAAGAATCCGGATATAAAATCACGATGTGCGGCGAGCTCGGCTTTGTGGAAGAAAAGCTCAATCAGGTAAAAAACAAACTCGAAAAGCGGGCCCTGGAAGCGCAGGAAGCCGAGCAGAGAAAAAACGACCTCGTGGTGTACCTGGCGCACGACATCAAAACCCCGCTGACCTCAGTAATCGGTTACCTGAGCCTGCTTGACGAAACCCCTGATATGCCGCCGGAGCAAAAACAAAAGTATGTCCATATAACGCTCGATAAAGCATACAGGCTTGAAAACCTGATAAACGAGTTTTTCGAGATCACGCGTTATAACCTTCAAACCGTCCCGCTCAAAAAAGAAAGCATTGACTTATATTATATGCTGGTCCAGATGGCGGACGAGGCCTATCCCCTGCTCAACGCGAACGGCAAACAGGCAAAAATCCACGCGGCCGAAAACATGACGGTTTTGGGCGATCCGGATAAGCTTGCAAGGGTCTTCAATAACATATTAAAAAACGCGATTTTTTACAGCCTGCCGGGCAGCACTATAGATATTACGGCGCAGACGTGCGGAGCCTCTTCCGTAATTCAGTTTAAGAACGCGGGGACTATCCCGGGAACTAAGCTGGGCTCGATTTTTGAAAAATTTTACCGTCTGGACGAAGCGCGCTCCACCGCCACGGGCGGCGCCGGCCTGGGCCTTGCGATTGCAAAAGACATCGTGAACCTTCACGGCGGCTCGATAAAGGCTGAAAGCGACGATA
>JAUZPW010000053.1 GCA_030705725.1 Bacillota bacterium | reverse complement strand
CTTATAGCTTTATAGGACTCTACAATATCAAACCTTGTTATATCGCCTAACATTGCGGAATCCCCGGTATTCGCGCTCTCTGCGCCCTTTTTCAAAAAGCTTCCGGGTGTTCTTTTGCTGATTGAATTTTTATGAATAACGGCCATATCTGTAAGCCTCCGACTTGCTTTTTTTCATGTTTGGAACGGCACCGAGCACCGGAAGCCCGAAATAATCCGCAAGGTCTTTTTCATCCTTGACTGTTTTATCGAGCATCTGCGCAATAAAAATAATTCCTACAGATAAAACAAAGCCGAGAAAAGCTCCGATTATCGTTATTTTTAAGAAGGCGGGACCTGTTTTTGGCGGGTCTTTCTCGCTTTTGTCGATGATTTCAACGCTGCCCGCCTTAACTACCCTTATTATTTCTTTTGGTGCAACCTTGGCAATAGTATCTGCAAGGATATATGCGTCTTTTGGATTCTTTGACACAATATTAACCTGAAACACCTCTGTGTTGTTTACAGACGAAGCGGTGATCATTTTTCTCAGCTGTTCCGCAGTATAATTAAGGCCGGATTCCGAAGCTACCTCCGACAGCACCGTATCGCTTTTTAATATCACTATATAGGTGCCGACAAGCTTGACCGACATATCAATATCGCTTATTGTCGCTTCCTGTGGTGTTTGCTTATTGAAAACATACATCGAAACGCGCGCTGTGTACTCAGGCGGTATAAAAAAATAAGTAATCGCAAAACCAGCAGCACCGCTTAAAACCGTTATTACGGCAACCAAAATAATATTGCTCCAAATGATTTGCAGAAGCTGCACGAGGTCTATTTCCTTGTCTCTAATCATTGTTCCTCCAAACACCGGCAATAAAACATTAAATTTACTTAGCCGCGGTATATTTTTTATATAATGAATATATTTTTTGTATATCCTCTTGGCTAAACCTCTCAAAACACAGCTTTTTTGCAGCGGCTTTCTCTTCAGCGGTGAGCCCGCCTGCAAGCAGCCCTGTCAAGTACTTAATATCACTTGAAGATAATTTTGACAGAATAAGAGCTGACGCTGAAATTTTATCCGAAGCCGTCACACTGTCTTCTATTTTTTTTGCCTGCTTTGCTGAAAAAACCGGAGCATCCTGCTGAGCCGAGCCTACAGTTCGCTCTGATTTGTCACTATGACCCGACGTATCGGGCTCACTCGCCGCAGCAGGCAGCCCGCCTGACTGAGGCTTTAAAGCATCTCCGCCCGGCAATGCGCCCCCGGTACTATTCTCCGGCTTTTGCGAAGAGCTGCCAATACTTGGCGGATTGCCTTCGTGGCTGCCGGAACCGCTGCCGGACGGTGCATCCTCTGTATTGCCAGCAAGGCTGCTTTGAGATTCGATTGCGCTGTCTATTACCAACCCTCCAAAATTATAAAGTGCAAGTGTGGCAACCGAACCCGCCAAAATTAAAGCTAAAAATATTATCATTACAATTTTTTTCATCAACTATCAAGCCCCCCCGAAAAGCATCTTAAGTGAAAATACCACAGTTAATCCTCGGACGCTGCTTTGCTTAGAGGTCTCTCTTTTATCGCCTCAAAAAGAAGATCGCGTATTTTTTCAGTGTCTTTTCCTTCTTCAATGCATTCCATTATCGCAGCAAGATCACGGCGCATCCTAAGCTGATCAAACATGGAAGAGCGCACTACAAAAATCTTTGAATGGCTGGTACGGCTGATTTCCTCGCTGTCGAGCGATAACTCCTCGAAAAGCTTTTCGCCGGGCCGCAGGCCGGTAATTTTAATCTCGATGTCGCGATAAGGCTCAAGTCCGAACAGGCGTATCAAATCTTTTGCCAGATCAAGTATCTTAACCGGTTCGCCCATATCCAAAACGAATATTTCCCCACCGGACGCTAAAGCTGCGGCGGTCTGCACCAACGATACCGCCTCGGGGATCGTCATGAAATAGCGCTTCATTTCAGGATGAGTAATTGTAACCGGTCCGCCCAATGCAATTTGTTTTTCAAAAATCGGCACCACGCTGCCGCTCGAGCCTAAAACGTTACCAAAGCGCACGGACACCATTTCCGTCTCGGCGCTGCTGTTGCACTGAATCATCATTTCTGCAATCCGTTTTGTGGCTCCCATTACGTTCGTCGGGTTAACCGCTTTATCTGTGGAAATTAAAATCAATTTAGATGCCGTGTACTTTTTGCAGGCGTCAATTACATTTTTAGTCCCGATAATATTATTTTTTGCCGCTTCAAACGGGTTTATTTCAGATAACGGAACGTGCTTATGAGCCGCGGCATGAAAAACAATCTGTGGCCTATATTCTTCAAAAGCGTTAAACAGGTGATTTTTTTCTCTGACGGATCCCAATACCAGTTCATACTGCCCGAGGTAGCTTCCTTTGAGCTCCTCGTTTATGTTAAAGAGGCCATTTTCATGTATGTCAAAAATAATCAGTTTTCTGCAGCCGTTTTTAAGTGCCTGTCGGCAAAGCTCAGACCCGATTGAACCTGCGCCGCCGGTGACGAGAACCGTTTTTCCCTTGATATAAGCCCTGGCAACACCCGAATCGGCTTGTACCATTTCCCGGCATAAAAGGTCTTCCAGGCTGATTTTCTTAAGCGCCGACCTTTTCCCCTGTATAAATTCCTCGATATCTACCGCATTCTGAAAAAGCTTAACCGGCAGCCCGGTATCAGAACATTTTTCGTATATATTTCGAATGGTCTTCGCGCCGGCGGAAGGTATTGCAATCATAATTTCATCCGCACGACATTTCCGGGCAACCTTTCCGATTTCGTCAGTCGTTCCGTAAACACGTACGCCGCAAATGCGCATATCCTTTTTGGCCGAATCGTCATCTATACAAGCTACTGGATAAAGAGAATCTATATTATTATCTTTAAGCCTTTTGATAATCATTGCGCCGCAGGCGCCCGCGCCTATAATTATAGTACGTTTTACCCGGCTTTTGTTTCCCGTGATACACTTGAATCTGGCGGCAATTCTGGGAAGAGTTCGGATTCCCCCCGTAGCCATAAAAAGCAGACAAGCCATAATAAGAATAACTGAAACAGGGATATTTACCATTCCAATGATTCTGAGTAAATTAATAGAGACCGCAGTCACGCTGACTGCGATTAATTGCTTTAACAGTTCGCTAATTCCAGTATATTGAACAATCTCATCGTAACAGCCGAGAATATAACTAAAAAATATAAACGCGCTGATAATAACAGGATAGTAAATAACCATATCTGCAGATATCCGCTCCGGTATGGAAAAGTTAAAACCCAGAAGCAAAGCGGTATAAAGCATAAGCACGGCGAAAACCGCATCTGCCAAAATATATACTAAGGTTGTGCACTTTCTTTTCAACCATATCATCCTATTTTTTTCAAGTCAATTAATCCTTTTTGCTCAGGATTTCGGAATGCTTCCCAGCTCATAAAAAAAGGGCAGAGTGTCGATATGACCAACAGTCTTACCCTGCCCTTTTTTTCTTCTCAGAACCGTTTCATTTTCATTCGAAAATCAGCGAGATGCTCGGACCTTCGGCTTTGCTGATTGTGATTTGCAAGCCGGTTAAATCGGATAACGTATTAAGGCTTTTATAATTATTATTCGTCATTTTGTTGATTACAAACTTTGTATCCATTCCGGAAAGCTCCGTATATGTATAATCGCCGATCGGTAGCTCGACTCCGTCTTTTTTGACTTTCAGGGTATATATACCTTTTTTATCAGACAAGTTGGCGAGCAGATGGGTGACGGGGTCATAGCCGCCGGCAAGACCGATGCTAATTAAAGTGCCGCCTTTACCCGAAATAAGCTTTGCGCGAAGGGTTGTACTGTCAAGCTCATACGTATAATATGCGTCGCTGGCAGATTTCGTATTAAACACAACATTCAGACCCTGATCTGAACCCGCGATACTCCCTTCAACGGTGACTGAGCCCCCGGGCAGCGCGCGGATCTGTGCCATGGAGACTTCGGTATTACCGATGCCGGCGAGTCCTAAAAAATAAGTCATATCGTATTTGGTATTCGTATTTATTGATTTCCCATTTACGGTAAAGGTAGAAGCTTTATTTGTGTTTATTTTGATTCCGGAAATTACTGTTTGAGCGGAATCTGAAGTCAAATCGAAGGTTGCCGTAGAGCCGGACAAAGAAACTGTACGCTCAGTCGTGTTGTTTATATAAAGCACGACTGAAGAAACGGACGTCGCCGTATCGCCGCCTCCGCCTCCGCCGCTGTCGGAGTTATCGGTTACAAGTGAGGTGCCGTCGGAAACATACTTGGTGTCTCCAACCGTAACCTTAGTTCCGCTCGGCGCCGAAATGCTGGCAGGTTTATTCTGGAACGTTGTTCCTGAGGCGCTCTTGGTTAAAGTCGCGGTTGTTATCGTTCCGCTTCCGGTTACCTTCACCGCCGCCTCTATTTTTGCGGTGCTGATTTTCCCGGAGTTATCGATTGCTGCGCCTGCAACTGTCGCGGTAAGAGTACCGACTGTGGTTCCCGAAGAAATCGACACTTTTGTTTCGGCTTGCACGATGACGTTTGTAAAGTTACCTGAAAGAATGATACCGTCGTTTCCGTCGTTAACATATACCGTCGGCAGCTCTACGCCCGTATCGGTAAAAATTCTGACTGAATCCCCGACTTTTTTAACAATAACAGAGCTTCCTACCGAAGAATTACCCACAAATTTAATTGAATTGTTTCCTCCGCCCAATACGACCGCATTGCCCACAATTTTTCCGTTATCAATGGTGCAGTCTCCATTTCCGACGCCCGGAGCAACCACCAGAGTTCCGACGGACATATTCTTAAATATTACGTCGGGTACGTTGACAACAACCAATCCGCTTACATTTTCGGAATAAGTGCCGGCTTTGGTATAAAAACCCTTGATCATATTGTCCAGGATCTGAATTATCTCGGCTCTCGTAATCGACACATTCGGCTCGAATCTGCCATCGCCCCTGCCGGTAATATATCCGCAGGACTCAAGTGCCGCGACGGATTCTTTTGCGTAGCTGTTAATTTTACCCGCGTCCGACGCTTTTAACGTATAACCGCTCGGAGCCGTCAGACAGAAAGCGCGCTCAATCATTACTGCCGCGTCCTCGCGGGTGATGTTTGCACCCGGTTTAACCTTGCCATCGGGGTATCCTTTCATCACACCGTTTGCGTTTGCTTTTAAAACCGCATCTTTTGAAAATTCATTTTCCAGATCACTGAAAGAATTCTTGGAAGTAACCTGATACTTCAATACACGGTCAAGGATGACCGCCATTTCGCCTCTTGATATGGGGTCGTTCGGCCTGAACTGCCCATTGTAACCCTGGAGTATCCCGTTGCTGCTCCATTTAACGATTGCTTTTTCAGCCCAATGGCCCTGGATATCAGTGTAGGAAACGTCCGCGGCGTAGGATACGGTTGCCATTGTCATCATAACTGAAACCGCAATAATAAATGCAAATAGTTTTTTCATGCCTTTTCCTTCCTTATTTGTAAACATATGTATTTATATGATAGATAATATCACTTTATTTGCGGAAGTACAACCTAAAATTTCCCATAAGGTAAAATACATCAAAAATGTCAGTAACAACAAAAGAGGCATCCTTCGGCTTTGAAGAATACCTCTTTCTATATTTGCAATACTAAATTAAAAAATACTTGAAATCAGCCCGGCGAGAGGTAAGTAAATAATAGGGAAAAATATGCCGGGGAGCATGCTTCCGACATGCATCTTCTTTTCTCCGAGCCCAAGCATATTAAAAGCGACCCCGATAATTATGGCGCCGCCCACGGCGGACATCTCAGTAACTACCGGCTGGCTAAGGTATGGGCCTAAAACACCGGCCAGAAGCGTAAGCGTCCCCTGATAAAAAAATATTGCTAGAGATGAAAACGCAACCCCGACGCCCAGAGCTGCCGCAAATGTAACGGCTGTTATGCAGTCGATTATGCTTTTCGCCAAAATTATGCTGTAGTTATGGCTGACGCCCGCCTCAAGGCTGCCCATTATTGCCATTGAACCGACACAAAAAAGCAGGGAAGCCGTGACAAAGCCTTCCGTAAAGCTGCTTCCGCCGCTTCGGTTGCGCTCTATAAGCTTGCGGAGCCATTCTCCTAAATGGTCAAGGCCGTCCTCAATATGCAGGAACTCACCGATGCCGGTTCCAAGCGCCAGAGAAACAATCATACAAAGAACCTGTTCCGTTTTGACTGCGGAAATAACTCCAATTACCAGTATACAGAGACCCAGGGCATTTGTCATTGCGTTTGAAAATCGTTCTGTTATCCGATTTTTAAGGAGCAGGCCGAGAAGACTGCCCCCGAGCACCAGAACGGAGTTAATTATTGTTGCGATCATATGTACAGACCTTTTCCGCTAAAATCGTTTATAATCAGTGGATATTATATACGGGCCGACGGCGAATGTCAAAAGATTTACTGGCATTCCTTATCCTGAAAAGGTTTAATTCACGCCGCTTTTTTAGCTTTTTCGCATTCAAATGACAAATCGCCTTCCTGTGTAACCGTGCAGACAATGCTGCCGTTTAAGTCCGTGCGGTATATCTTTATTCCCGCACCGCAGATACGTTTTACGACGGATTTTGACGGAAGCGAAAACTCGTTGCCAGCCCCGACGCTTATTACCGCGAACTCGGGCGAAACGGCTTTAAGAAAAGCAGCGGAGGTTGCTGTGGTGCTCCCATGGTGGCCCACCTTTAAAACATCGCAGTCATCGAGCAGGCCGACGGACAGCATAGCTTCCTCCGCGTCGCAGCCGGCGTCGCCGCAGAAAAGAAACGACCTGCCCGCGTATTCCATACGTATAACGGCGGACATATCGTTCAAATCGTAAAAGTCGGCGTTTGGGGGAGGGGACAGAAAACGGAGGCTTATATCTCCGGCATTAAAAACGAGCCCCGTTTTTGCCGCTTTGATTTTTTTCCCCTGCGTCGAGACCGCCGTAAGAACGTTTTCAAACGCCTTCGAATTTATTGAAACCCTGGGCATTATTACAGTACCGGGGCGAAATTCCTTTATTGCCTCGTCCAAGGATCCGATATGATCGTCGTGAGGGTGCGTTCCGATAACAGCAGAAAGCTTTTTGATCCCAAGGGAACTAAGGTATGATATTACGTTTTCTTTTTCCTCGTCCTTGCCTGCGTCGATCAACACAGCGTCGGTACCGCTTCTTATAAGTATGCAGTCGCCCTGGCCCACGTCGATAAAATGCACCTCAACGCCGGATACGGTTTTTGAAGCGGGTGCAGAGCGGCAGGAAGCCAGAAGCAAAAAAACCGGAAGTATTAAAGCGATATATTTTCTCTTCATGGCGGCCTCCGTATGTTGAAACCGGCAGTCATACGACCGCCGGTATATTCACTATGAGATTTTACAGGTTCTGCTCGTACTGCTGGATCATTTTTTTGACCATGTTGCCGCCGATCCTGCCCGCGTCTTTAGCGGCGATATCGCCGTTATAGCCCTGTTTAAGGCTGACGCCCACCTGGGACGCCACTTCCATCTTGAATCTATCGAGGGCTTCGCGCGCGTTAGGCACTACGCTCTGATTATTATTCTGATTGCTCATTTTTTTCACTCCTTTATTCAGGTCTTGCAGTCTTATTTTGTTCTGATTCGCGGTTTTCATGCGAATCAATTTTTTCCTCGGTTAGGAGTGCTTTGCTTTCTTCGTATATGCCGTATTTTTTTTGACCGTTTGATACAAATAATAAATCAAACGAAAGTTTTTGTTCGATTAAAAAACCGTCTTTATCTATTACGAACGTGAAACTAAGGTCGCCGAACGTTTTTTCGCAGTCTTCAGGCGATACCCGGCTTATCAATTCCGGATTAAAGCCGGACGGCGGCCCGTCGACCGTCAGAGTTATTTCCTTATTGTCTCCTCTTGCAGTCTCGTTATACGTTTTTATCCGCCCGGGGCCGAACGGAAGCGTTTTTTGACACTCTTCATTTTGGTTTTTGCTTATTTCTCCGTTTTCCGTATAAACGCCGCCGGGAATGAGCTGCAGGCTTGCGGAGGTTTTAACCTCG
>JAUZPW010000052.1 GCA_030705725.1 Bacillota bacterium | reverse complement strand
CGGCTCGTCGAGCAGCACCAGAACCGCTACCTGCGGATCGTCCGCGGGGGCAAACCCGATAAAAGAAGCAATACGCAGATTCTGAAGTCCCGTTTTGTTCTCTTTCGAGATTTTTTCAGAGGTTCCGGTTTTGCCCGCAACACGGTATCCCGCGACATAAGCGTTTTTGCCGGTTCCTTTGACTACGACCTGCTCGAGGATCCGGCAGACCTCTTTGGAAGTCTTCTCTGATATAACCTGGCGTATCTCCTGCGGTTTTATAGTCTCCTTGACGTTTCCGTTTTCATCAAGAACCTCGCTCACTATATGCGGTTTCATCATTTTGCCGCCGTTCGCCACGGCGCTGACCGCAGTAATAAGCTCTATCGGAGTAAGGGTTAGGCCCTGGCCGAACGCTGAGATAGCAAGGTCGACCGGGCCGAAGCTGGCCTGAGGGAAGAACGTGCCGCTTGATTCGCCCGGCGCGTCGATACCCGTCTTTTCCATGATTCCGAAAGCTTTGGCGTATTTGTAAAACGTCGTGGTGCCGATGCGTCCGCCCAGGGCAATAAACGCGACGTTGCAGGAATTCTCGACCGCCTGCTCGAAGGACTGCGAACCGTGACCGCCGCTCTTCCAGCATTTTATCGGTTTTCCCCAGCCTGGAATTTTAACGGAGCCCTTGCAGTAAAATCTGTCGTTTGCAGTGACTAACTGTTCTTCAAGCGCCATGGATGCCGTAAGTATCTTGAAGGTAGAGCCCGGTTCGTAGCTGTCCGAAACGGCCTTGTTTCTCCACTGATCCTGCCTTGCGGTTTTCACCGCTGCTGAGCGTGAGGCGGGGTCGCTTATCGCGTCAATCGCTGCCTTGACGCTTTCATCGCCGATGTCAAAAGGTGCGTTCGGGTTGTAGTCGGGCTTCGTAGCCATTGCCAGAATCGCGCCGGTCTTAACGTCCATAACGATGCCCGTAACCTTATTCGCGACCTTGTTATCTATACGCGCCGTTTCAAGGTGCTTTTCAAGAAAATGCTGAACCACTTCGTCAATAGTCAGCACAACGCCGTCCCCGTTAACGGGCGCGTTATACTGTTCATATTCAAAAGGCATTTTGCCGCCCTTCGGGTTTTTTGCCGTAAGAACCCTGCCGGGCGTTCCTTCAAGCTCGTCATCATAAAGCGACTCAATGCCGTCAAGCCCCATGCCGTCCGTGCCCACAAAGCCCAGAACATGCGAAGCAAAATCGCCGAACGGGTAGTAACGCTTTGAGTCCTCTGTCAGATAGATGGCGTTTATTTTGTTGTCCTTTATAAACTGTCGTACCTTGTCCGCGTCTTCCTTCTCGACGCCCCGCTTAATAAGCTCATATGAGCTTTTTTTAAGCGCGAGCTTAAGCACCTTGTCATGATCCACACCCAGAATTTCAGAAAGACCTGCGGCGATTTTCTCCGCCTGGGCCTTATCCGCGATCTGTGAAGGCTCGATTGTGACCATTTCCGCCGTGGTGCTTAAAGCGAGGGGCTTTAAGTTCCTGTCGTAAATAGTTCCCCTCTGGGGCATTATTACCTTATCCCAGGTTTGCTGGGTAACAGCCTTGCTCTGATAAAATTTATAATTTATTATCTGAATATAAAAAAGCCTGACTGCGATAATCGCGAACGCAAATATGCCGAATACGCCCATAATAAGGGCGATTCTTGAAGTCATGGCATTATTAGGTTTTTGTTCCACTGAGAGCCCCCCAAGAACACGCTTTTTTTCAAATGATCTTATGAACGAAACAGGAGCAAGAAATGACCCATTTCCCACTCCTATCTTTTCTCAATCTATATTAATTCTTTCAGCTTAAATATTCCAAAACCACGTTGAAACTTTTTATAAAACCGGCAAAATATCTGGACGCACCGTCCTTGTTGTTTTTAAGAATCTGAATCTGATCCGGGTTAGACATCTGTATATAATCGATTTGGGAGCCGTCCGCTTTAACCATATGCAGCTTGTTTTTTGCATATTCCTCGACGTCGCTTAAATTGAGCATTTTCTCCTGTTTCGCGCGCATGTATGTTTCTTCGCTCTTTAGGGTCTCGATTTCCTGCTCAAGCCTTGAAGTCCGGTCGGAAAGCATGGTAACCTGCATATAGTTGAAAACAATAACCCCCGAAATTATAAGCACAGCGAAATAGGTGAAAATTATGGAAGGCGGGATGGCGCGTTTTTTTGCTTTTGTTTTCTCGGCGGATTGTTTCTTTTCAGCCCGTACAGCCTCGCGAACCGCCATTCTGTTGTCGAACCTCGCGTAATCGTACGCGACGCTTTCTCTCGTAGCTCTTTGCGCCAAAATACTTCCTCCCTTCTACAGCTTTTCCGCTGTTCTCAGCTTAGCGCTCCTTGAACGCGGGTTTTCCCCAAGCTCCTTGTCGCCGGGCAAAATTGATTTCCGGTTTATTATTTTAAGCTCGGGCTTCTTCCCGCAGACGCAAACCGGAAAATCCGGCGGGCATGTGCAGCCCTTGCTTTTCTCTCTGTAAGTTTGCTTCACTATCCTGTCTTCAAGCGAATGGAAGGTAATCACCGCTATTCTTCCGCCGGTTATAAGCAGAGGCACCGCTTCGTTAAGCGCTTTTTCCACTTCGTCAAGCTCGGAGTTAACCGCTATCCTGATGGCCTGAAAACTGCGCTTGGCGGGATGCTGCTTTTCCCGGCGTGACGCCGCCGGCATTGCCGAGGCTATAAGCTTTGCAAGCTCCGCGGTCGTTTCGATTTTGGCGGCGGCTCTTTTAGTCGCTATCGAATTTGCGATCCGCCTTGAGAAGCGTTCCTCACCATACTCGAAAAGGATTCTCGCAAGCTCCTCCTCCGGCCACGTGTTCACAATATCGTAAGCGGTCAGCGTCTGGGACTTGTCCATCCTCATATCAAGCGGCCCGTCGTTCATGTATGAAAAGCCGCGTTCCGGCGCGTCAAGCTGATAGGAGGAAACGCCGAGATCGAAAAGAATGCCGTTGATCGCCGTTATCCCGGCCTCGTTCAGCGCTCTGCTCAGATTTCCGAAGTTGCTTTTTATAAAAATTACCCTGTCCGCAAAAGGCGAAAGCCTTACTTTGGCCGCGTTCAGCGCGTCGGAGTCACGGTCTATGCATATAAGCCTGCCGTTTTTCAGCCGCTTCGCTATCTCAGCCGAATGTCCCGCGCCGCCCGTGGTCGCGTCGACGTATATTCCGTCGGGCTTTATGCCGAGCGCCTCGATGCACTCGTTAAGCAGAACCGGCTCGTGTATAAATTCCATCTCAGAATCCTATTTCTTCCATGGCTTCGGCTATCTTCTCCGAAGTCATTACGCTGTTGTAATCGTTCCACCGCTTTAAGTCCCATATCTCCGCGCGGGAGGATACGCCGATGACGGCGACTTCCCTCGTCAGAAACGCATGGTCTCGCAGGCTCTGCGGAATAAGGATTCTTCCCTGAGTGTCAAGCTCGCACTCAACTGCGCTCGAAAGAAAAAAGCGCTGCAGGTTTGCCTTTGAAAGCGGGAGCGCTCTGATTTTTTCCTCAAGCACATCCCAGTTTTGTTTTGAATAAACAAACAGGCAGTTGTCAAGGCCTTTTGTGACTACAAAACGGTCGGTGAGCTCTTCACGAAATTTCGCGGGGACAAAAAGGCGTCCTTTTGCGTCAATCGTGTGTTGGAACTCGCCTGTCACAAAAACCAACCTCCCGCCCCATTAATGTTTTTTCATGTTCAATTGTGGTACTTTCCTCCACAATTCACCACCGTGCTTACAATTATAAGCACTTGGAGCTTAAATTGCAATACTATTTTCAGAATTTTTTTCCCCTTTAACCGGCTTTTTTTTGACATTTTCCTGCTAAAACCGAATTATAAAACGTATGTTCGATGTTTTTGCTTTTTTAATGTTTTTCGTTGATTTTTGACATTGTTTCAGGGCGTTTTAAAAATCAAAAAGCAGCGGGCCTGTAACCCGCCGCTTTTTTGTAGATTGTCAAGGGGCCGTGCCCCTCGATATCAAATCAGGTAGTGATTTATTCCTGTTTTGCGGCCTTTATTGCCGCATTTTTGAATTCCTGCCTCGACTGCTTAATATCCTCAAGCGCTTTTATGACGGATTCCTCCGTCCGCTTCAGCGAATCCTCGCAGTAATCGTTAGCGGCCTTACGCAGTTCGTTTGAACGGGTGCGGGCGGCCGAGATAATATCGTTTGCCTTTTTTCTCGCTTCCTGAACAATTTCGTTCTCGGAAAGCATCATACGCGCCTGTTCCTCAGCCTGCCTTTTTATAGCCTCGGATTCCCGCTTGCCCGAGAGAATCACGTCGTTGCGCTTTTCCACAATGTCGCGCGCCATTTTAAGGTCGTTCGGCAAAACTGCGATTATTTCGTCAAGTATGTCGAGAACCTTTTCTTTTTCAACAACGCATTTATCGCCGCCGAGCGGAATCATCCATGCGTCCTGTATCATTTCATATAGTGAATGGATCAGTTCTTCAACGGAGCCTGCCATATCATTTCCTCCTTGATAAAAGCTTTTCTGCTACCTCTCCCGCAATCTCTTGGGGAACGAACTCCGAAAGGTCTCCCCCAAAAGATCCCACGGCCTTAACGACCCGGGAGCTAAGATACATATATTTTTCACCGGTCATCAAAAAGACCGTGTCAAGGCTGCGGTTAAGCTTTTTGTTTACCATCGCCATCTGGAACTCATACTCGAAATCGGATATCGCCCGAAGGCCCTTGATAATGGTATCGGCTCCGTTCTCACGCGCGAAATCCGCGAGGAGCCCGTCGAATTTTACAACTTTAACATTGTCAAAATGCGCCGTAACCTTTTTGAGCATTAAGATGCGTTCCTCAACCGAGAAAACCGGCATTTTTTCCCGGTTTACCATAGCCGCCACTATAAGCGTGTCGAAAAGCTTCGACGCCCTTTCGATGATATCCACATGTCCGAATGTAACGGGATCGAAACTGCCCGGATAGACTGCCGTTCTCATTTATTCACCCGTCTTTGATACCAGCGTGATTTTAACGCTTCCGTAGCGGTATTCCCTGCCTTTTGCATAAGGCGCATGAACTTCCGTCAGAATCTCGTCCGCGGCGCTTTCGCATATTATTATACCATGGGCTTTTAGGATGTCAAATTTAGTTGAGAGCGCCAGCGCTTCGTTCAATAAACCGCTCCTGTAAGGCGGATCAAGAAAAACGATGTCATACGAGTTTCTCGCGTTTTCAGAAAAAAGCGTTCTGTAATCCTTCTGACAGACCTGTGCCTTGTCCTTAAAGCCCGCCGTCTCAATATTTTTGCGGATTGTTTTGACGCACTCCTCGCGTATATCGAAAAAGACGCAGTTCGAGGCGCCCCTGCTGAGAGCCTCAATGCCCATCTGCCCCGTCCCCGCGAAAAGGTCGGCAACGGCGGCGTCGCGAACGCTAAACTGAATAATATCAAATATCGATTCTTTGATTCTGTCCGTAGTCGGCCTTGTATCTGTGCCCGGTATAGTTAAAAGGCGCCTGCCCTTAGCCGTGCCGCTGATTATTCTCAAGCTTCATTCTCCGTTCGGTGAAAATATTCGTAAACCTTCTCCGCAATGTTTTTCGGCACCGCTTCCGAAAGCTCCGAGGCCGTCGCCTCCCTGATTTTCTTAACGGTTCCGAACTGTTTTAGCAGCGCTTTCCGCCTGGCTTCCCCGACTCCCGGGATTTTATCGATTGCCGAAGTGTAGCCGCGTTTTGCGCGCAGCGTTCGGTGATATGAAATCGCGAAGCGGTGGGCCTCCTCCTGAATTCTGCCCACCAGCGAAAAAAGCACCGGCGTCGCGCTTAAACCGATCGAGCTCCCGTCTGCCGATACAAGAGCCCTTGTCCTGTGTCGGTCGTCCTTGACCATACCGTATACCGGAAGGGCTAAGGAAAGCTCGCTTAGCACCGCTTTCGCGGCCGTAACATGTCCGAGCCCGCCGTCTATCAAAAGCAGGGACGGAAGGCTCGAAAAGCCTTCTCCTCCGCTTTCGTATTCCCCGAAACGCCTGCGCAGGACCTCCTGCATCGCCCCGTAATCGTTCTGCCCCTCGATCGTTTTGATGCGGAAGCGCCGATAGTCTTTTTTAGACGGCTTTGCCCCATCAAAAACCACCATCGAGCCCACCGTGTCTTCCCCGGCGGTATTTGAAATATCATATGCCTCTACGCGCCCGATTTCCGAAAGCCCAAGCGCTTCGCAAAGCATCGCGAGAGATTTGGACTCGCGTTCCGTTTCGCTTTCTTTTAAGCCGAGCTCCTCTTTGACGTTTTGAAGCGCCATAAGAACGAGCTCCCGCTTTTTGCCCTTCTGAGGGGTAATTAAGCCGACCTTTCTTCCGCACATTCCGGTAAGCCAGGTTTCGACTGCACCCCTGTCTTCGATTTCAGCGGACAAAAGCACATCCTTTGGTGAAACCTGCCGCGCCCCGTAATACTGCTTTATGAAGCCGGATAAAACCTCGGGCGCGTCTTCCCCCTCTGTTTCCGTAAAAAACTCAACCTCTTTTTCGAGCAGGGTGCCTTCAATATAGTGCAAAACCACTACGCAGCCGAAAACCTTTCCCTGTCCGAACGCGATGATGTCGAGATCCGAAAAAGCGCCGGACGTAACCTTCTGCTTGAGGTCCAGGTTCCCGACCGCCCTGAGCTTGTCCCGAAGCGCCGCCGCCTTTTCAAACTCAAGGTTTTCAGACGCTCTTTCCATGCAGTCTTTAAGCTCGGCGGCAAGCGTCTCAAGCTTGCCCTCGAGGAGGTCCGTCGCCTGCTGCATGAGCTTTTTGTAATCTTCGGGCGGCACGTTTCCCTCGCATACGCCGATACAGCGGTTTAAATGCCGGTTGAGGCAGGGCCTAGACTTTTTTATCTCCTGTGGGAATTTTCTGCGGCAGGTCGGAAGCTTCAATATATCGCAGACAGCCTCGATGGCCAGAAACGCCGAACGTCTTCCTCCGTATGGCCCGAAATAGCGCGCCCCATCCGGGGCCGGCTTTCGGCAGACCTCCATTCTAGGATATTCTTCCTTTACGGCAAGCCTTATATACGGGTACCCCTTGTCGTCCTTCAGCAGTATGTTGTATTTCGGGCGGTAGCGTTTTATAAGCGAACACTCAAGCACCAAAGCTTCAAACTCGGTGCCGGTCACAATAATGTCGAAATCAAAGACCCTTGACACCATGTGCGCGGTCTTGACGGTATGGGCGGCGCCGCTCTGAAAATACTGCGTGACCCTGTTTTTGAGCGCTTTGGCCTTGCCGACGTAGATAACCTCGCCGGTGATGTCTTTCATAATATATACGCCGGGCTTTTTGGGAAGCTCGAGCGATTTTTGATGCAGGGCGGCTAAATCCATATTTTAATCCTCAGGTTTTAGAAAAAGCGCCGAACAAACGGCGCTTTTTGGCTCTCTATTCCGGATGCTGTGCGTTATTCGCTGAAATTCGACTTGATGAGATCGATGAGCGCAGAAACCGCTTCCACCTCGTCCGGGCCGTCGGCGGAAATATTGACTACCGTGCCCTTTGTGATGCCGAGAGACAGCACGCCTAACAGGCTTTTCGCGTTTACCTTCCGTTCTTCCTTTTCCACCAGTATAGTACTCTTAAACTCATTTGCCTTCTGGATAAAGAATGTAGCAGGACGTGCATACAGTCCGACCTGGTTTTGCACCTGTATTTCCTTAGAGTACATATTAAACACCGCTCCTATGATTAATCATTATATATCGTTTTATATAGTACCGGGTGCAAACATAAGCTGTCTACAACATTTTAATTATATTACCTTATTTTTAGATAATCAAGAAAAAAAATGCTAAATCTCGATTACGGTAACCCCAGTCTCCCCTTCTCCGTATCTTCCCAGCCGGAAGCTTTTGACCTGGCGATGCTTTTTAAGATGCTCGTGCACCGCGGCTCTTAAAACTCCGGTGCCTTTTCCATGAATTACCATAACGGTGTGCAGCCCCATAAGTATCGCTCCGTCAATAAAACGGTCAAGCTCGAGCGCCGCCTCGTCCGCAGCTTTTCCCCTTAAATCAAGCTCGGTGTGAACCTCCGCCGTTTTGTTGCCGTCTTTAATTACTTTTGCCGAAATGTCCGGTTTTTTTACAATTTCGTCCTCTATCAGGCGTACCTCGGATAGTTTTGCGCTTATTTTCAAAATTCCTGCCTGAAGGATCATATTTCCGTTCTCGTCCGGCTTCTCCGAGACCGTCGCGCGGCTGCCGTATTGAAGCAGCTCTACGGTGTCTCCGGCTTTTATTTTCCGGCT
>JAUZPW010000051.1 GCA_030705725.1 Bacillota bacterium | reverse complement strand
CAGGCAGGTTTTTTTTATTGCTCGGCTTAAAGTTTAGCTATTTAACTTAGAACAAGCCTGCTTTTTTCCTTCAGTGTGTTGTAATCGAATGCGCGGAGCATCCCGTCGCGGAGATAATAAAGCGTGTCGCCGATGTATAATAGCCTCCTTGTAAACGGTTCGTCCCCGCCGCCGTAGTTTTCCTCGCGGCTTGCCGGGATTCTCCCCGTCTCTTTCAGGCTTCCGTTTTTGATTTTTATAAGCACCGCGCCGTCAAATGCAGCCGAATCTTTCAGGCCGCCCGAAACGGATGCTTCAAAACCGACTATCCCGTTCTCCGGGCCCGCCATGAGCGCCTTGTGGTTGTAGAGCGCATCCGTATAGGAGCCTGTATCGCCCAGCACCATAGTATCCTTTTCGACGGGTTTTCCCATATCTGAAACATCGAAAAGCGACAGCTTGATCCCGCCCGTATATGTGCCGACCACGACGTCTCGGCCGTTTTTATCCTTAACATACATATCCTTCGCGTCCTGTCCGATTCCCAGAAGCAGATTTTCACCCACCGGGTGAAGATAGTTTGAAAACCCGGGTATTTTTAGCTCGCCTTTGATCTGCGGATTTTTAGGATCCGACAGATCTATCGCAAACAGCGGGTCAACCGAGCGGAAGGTTACAATATATCCCCTGTCGCCTACAAAACGCACGGAATAAATCTTCTCTCCCTTGGCGATGCCTGAAATTTTTCCCGCGGTATTAAGCCTCTCATCCAGAATATATAGATTGCTTCCGTTAACCGAATCTGAGGCCGCAGCCCTTAAATAGCCGTCCTTCTCGTCCATCCAGAACTGGTTTTCCATGCTGCCGGGTATAAAGCAGGAAGCCGAATAGCCAATATCGGTTCCGTTGAGCGCAATTTTCGTAATAACCGTTTTCTGCTCGTTTCCCTCGAATTCAGTCCGGGTAAGGTATAATGACGACGCGCTCATATAAAGCCGCCCCGCGGCGCCCAGAATCGACTCGACCCCGGCAGGCTTTTCAGGGTCCGATAAACTAAGCGCCGCCACCGTAGCATAAGCTGCGCACTGTGGATTGGGCGGGCAAATGATATGGCTGATCCCGACCGGCTTTAACGCCGCGTTTTCTCCGTCCCTGTACTTCGGCATTATGTCGTCGGTGCCCCCGTCTGCTTCGTATATATACCTGTTGGCTGTAATATAAAGGGTATCACCGTTCCTGCGGCTTTCAAAAAGAGTTCCTTCCACTTCAAATTCTCTGATTTTTATAGGCTTTTCGGGACTCTCGATATTGTACACCGATACAAAAACCGTGTTTTTATTGTAGTAAGGATATATAAGCGCCTTTGCATTCGCTCCGTTCATGATATGGTATTCGCCGCCGTCTGAAAACTTCTGCCCGATAACGGCAAGCCGGTTTCCGTCGGCGTAAATTTCTCTGACGTTTAGGTCGTCTTCAAGAGTTATTTTCGATACGATTTTCGTTTTCGGGTTTGATGCGGAAACGATGTAAACTGTCCGGTTCGCGGCGATATAAATATATTTCCCGTCTGTTTTTACCGTGTCGGCCTCGTCTATGCCGTCTACCTGGATGTTGGTACGCGAATAATCCTCCCCGGACGCGGCTGAAAACTGCGCTGAATTTTTGGCTTTAATAAACGTCGTGTCGTATGCGTTTATCTCAATCCCCGAAATTATAGCCTTAAGATCGCTTATCGACTGAGGCCTCGTCGCCTGGCCTATTTTCTCCTTTACCTCCCGCAGATAGGCGGCGTCTGTCTTTTTATTTCCGACTTCGATAACTCCGGAGCAGTAAGAAACAGGTCTGATAAACAGTTTTTCCGACACGGCCCGCAGCGGTATAAGCAAAGTGCCTGATACAGCCTCCGGAGAAGCGTCCAAAGGATATTCCCTGCCGTTTAACCGAAAGCTTTTTTTACCCGCCGTAAAAACCGCGGTCTTCCCGTTATATAAAATCCGCGCTGTCTTTTTGTCTGCGTCAATCTGAACCTTGGCGCCGAAACCGTCAAAAGCACCGGCGGGGACAAGCGCACGGTTTGCGGTGATTTTTACCGCAAGTCCGAAGTTATCCGGATCAAGCCGCGAGACCGTGCCGCCCGACAGCATAAGCGGGCTTCCCGTGATAAACGCGGCGTTTATAAACGTCTCGTTTTTTGTCGACGCGAACATAAAAAAAGATAAACCCAATAAGACGGCGATAAAAAAAACCTTTTTCACAGCGCACCTCTTTCCGGCATTTGCAGATAAAGACGCGCGTATATCGCTTATGTTCCGCCGTATAAAAAAATCGGCCCGGATTTTCTCCGGGCCGAAAATGTCAGCTAGCTTCAGCGCGATAATGACGTCCTCATAACGGCGGTTTTCCCGAGTATAACGTCCATTTCCTCAAATATGCCGTCGTAATTGTTGTCTTTGCTTGCATGCAGCAGCATATATTCAGCCTCTCTTATCTGGCTTTTATATTTCTGAAGAAACGTCCTGACAGGACTAGCCATCGTTCCGGCCCATACGGGCCCGCAGATCACAACTCTGTCGTATGAAGAAATATCGGTGTCTATCCTGCCGATTGGCGTACTCTTCTTTTTGACTGCGTGATAACCGGATTTGATGTATCCGACGGGCCCTTTCCGGTTTACCGTATCTTTGATTTCAAGAAGATCCGCGTTTCTCGATGCGGCTGCTTTCTCCGCTGTTTTTTTCACGTTTCCGCTGCGCGAGTAATAAACAACCAACACACGCATTTTTTTCACTCCCAGTATGGCTAAGGAACAGGATTTGTGATTATTGTACGATACTTTAATGCGTAATATATCATACTTTTGTTAAAATTTTATGAACAAATTAAAAAATATCGATATTCTGCTATTCTTCATCCTCAAATGTTTTATTTTCCTCAAAGAAATTGATTATAGGTTTGTAGAAGAACAAAACAAACGCCGGTATAAGGAGGAACAAGAGCCTTCCGAAAATCGTGTTCGCGAACAGTATAAGCGCGCCGAGCCAGCGGTTGCTGTGGGTATACACGCCGTAAACCGATTTTCTGCCGACGGTCTTTTTCATTGAACCGACCTGTGTTAACGGCGGGTAAAAATCTATATCCACCGATAGCTCGCCGCCTGACTGAGAAAGTACCCGCTCCACATAAACGACTTTTTTGTCCTGAAACAGTATTATATCTCCGGTTTTTATACTTTCCGTCTGGTCTACTCTCCTAAAATAAGCGAGGTCGTTGATCATTATCGTGGGTTCCATCGTATCCGATTTGAAAATGTAAGGAATAACGCCTTTTATCGTTACCTCTCTTCCGGGCTGGGATGTGGATATAAGAATGATAAAAATATTTACGGCAAGCGCCGATAAAACAAAAAGCACAAAAAGCACCGAAGTAACGACTTCAATAATTTTACCGCGATTTATCTCGCCTTTTCCAAACGGGCTAAGTTTTCCGCTTCTGTCCATCATCATAACGGCGCTGTCCTCGGGAACCAGTTTCTTGTAAGCGCCGGACGGAAGGCTGTAAAACCTCGCCACGTTTCTTGCTTTATAAACGCATATTATAAAACAGATGAGTATAATAGCGGCGGAAATCGGGATATAAACCGTCTTGCCGAGGTCGAACATATTCCCGACGTCCTGCATCAGTATCCGATCCGAGGTAAGCCTCGTATAACCGGTCGCAAACCGGATTATTACTGTGGCCGCCGTGAATAAAAGCATAAAGTACCTGGCGTTGCCGGGGTTCATAATAAAAATTGATGCGGTCATAAATACGATCCCAACGACGATGAGATCGATAAGTCCCTTTATAAAAAGAGCCGGCAGATATTTGTAAACAAAAGTATATTTAAGAAAAACCGTCAGAATTATCGTAAAAACAAATCCTGTGCTGTAAATGGATATAAGCGAAAAAATATAGGCGAACAGCTTTGAAAAAATCATTCTGAGAGGCATGTAGCCCATTTTTTCAAGCAGATACCATCTGTTCCTTCTTATTTCGGCAAAGGAGAGATATTCGTAATAAATCATGAAATAGAGAATATTGATAAAAAATGAAATAGTAACATAAATTGAAACAGTAGAAAAATAGCTGGGCTGCATCACCTGCGGAATAGCGTCGGATAAGACGCTTTCGGAAAGGCTCTGCAATACAAAATGCACCGCAAAAGCTAGCATTCCCAGAAAAAGGGCAAAAGCAAGCTTTCTTGAGGTACTTATTTTGTTTTCTATGTAAGCCTGCCTTAGTTCCTTTCTGAAATAGCTATTTTTGTAAATCATACTGTCTTTTTATTTCCTCACAAGCGTATTTTACCCTTTTAGGGTTTAGCTTTACCTTTTCGGGAGCAAACCCCGTTTCTGCTATTTTTTCGTAAACAAGCCTGACGTTGTCTTCCTCTTCCGAATAATTTCTTACGGTAATAATATCCTCGTCTACTGAAAAATCGTACTCCGGCAGCATTGTGCAAAGCTTCTTAGCCAGATCCGCGGCGTTTTTATCGCTGATTTTCATCATGATTCTGTCGTATTTCTTCTTAAACTCACCGACAGTGCCCGTATACGCCGAAACTCCGTTGACAATATACGCGGTATGGGTGCACACAGTCTCGATAAGGTCCGGGCTCTGCGTCCCGATGAGAAGAGTTTTCCCTTTTTTGCTCATAAACTTCGCGATTTTTGACATAGCGCCTGTCAGTGCATCGTCAAAGGAATATTCCGGCAGGTTAAAAACCGCAAAGTCGCTTGAGGAATATGCCGCCGTAAGCAGTATTATAACCGCTTTTTGTTCCTTTGTAAGTGAACGGACAGGCGACATGGAAATTTTCTTGAGTCCGATATTTATAAGCGATTCAAAAATCTGTTCCTGCTGAAGAACCTTGTCCGTTTTTGAATTCGCGGTCGCGAACATCAGAAACTCGAGCACGTTCATATTGTTGTAAACCATTCCCGGGCTCCCGATATAAAAAACATGCGGAAGAATAACCCGCTTGCTGCGCATCATTCCCATTTCCAAAAGAGAGCATTTCCCGTCTTTATAAGGCCTTATATTAGAAATGATTTCAAGCAGAATCTTGATACTGAAAAGGGAATCCCCGTTTATTCCCCAGCATTGCCCTTTCTTGACCGAAAGACTTATATCCCTCAGAACGGGTGCCGCTTCCTCTCCATTCTTCTGGAAGTATTCGTTTGACGATAAATTTTCTATATAAACGACGTTTTCATATGTTTTTGCATGGTCAGCAGCTTTCAGACGTTTCATTAGCCTTCCCCTTTTTATTTTTATGTCAGAGGAACCTTCGCTATAAATTCAGCAATTACCCGGTCGGGATCCAAAAGCTCCTGATCCGCTGAGTTTACGGGATTGTCTCCTTTTGTGCGGTAGCGTATTTTACCGTCCGCACTTTTTACAGTTTCAATGATCCTGTGGGTAACGGTAGCCCCGCTTTCAGTTTTAAACGTCACAATATCGTCGACTTTCAAATCGCTTTTATCGTCCGGAATATGCGAGATTATAACAGCACCAACCTTAAGCGTGGGCGACATGCTTCCTGACTGGATCACATAAAGCTGGTACCCCAGGATATCCGGCGTCTGGCCCTTGCTTTTGGCAAGCTGAATAAAAACCAGCGTAGTTGTAAGAGCGGCAACAACGGCGAGAAATAAAACCATGCTGACTGTTTTTCTGACGATTACGAGTACATGGTGCATATCTATATGCATGCCTTTTTTGAGCTTAGCCTGTCTAAGCTCCTCCCGCATCTGTTCAATCTGTTCGTCCGTGGTATACTCGACCTTGCGCATAATACACCGCTTTCATAGCCGCTCTTTGAATTATTATATAGTTGGCCTCCGGTTCCTGTCAAAAATAAAAGCTGTCCAAAAAGGACAGCTTTTACCTTAAACGTGATTTTAAGCAACCTGAGTGCCGGTTACAGATACTGTAACGGCTGATCCAAAGTTAGCGCCGGCGTAGGAGTAATCAACGGCGTTGTTGCTCGGCCAGTTGACTGCGACAGTATACGATTTCGACTGCCCGGCTGCGGCAATCGGGAATTCGTCCTGGAATGTTACGGTTTTGTGGGTGGAATCCAAGGCGGCGACGGTATCTCCATTGGAATTTTTCACCGTAACCGTCAGCGGAGCGATTTCGTTTTTGCCGGATATAGCCGCGAGGTTAATGGTGACGTCAAGTTTCATTTTGGTTTCGGTAATTTTAGCGCCGTCGAAGTTCTTAACGGCAAACTGCCAGTTTTGCGTTTCGGCGGGAGCTATTTTTACGTCATTTGTAAATGTATCCGATCCATCTTCGAGGAGAATAAATTCTTTTGCCACAACGCTGCCCTGGGCAAGAGTGTCTATTGTCGTGGTGTACATGGCAAGGGTGCCGGCTACGATGGAAACCGCGATAACAAGAACGAGCGAGAATACTACAAGTGCTTTTTTCATTTTGATGTCTCCTCCTAATATATTTTAATATTTCATGCGCTGCACGGCCGGGACTTAGTCTGAAGCCTTATTTATTCTCGCCTCCAGACTCATTATCCTGTGTACCGGATTTTGTCCCCTCCGTGACTTCAAGCGGAATATCGCGCTTATCGCATGTTTTCGCGATATCCTCGCAGACCTTGAGTTCGCCGTTGTCATCGGCAGGCTGCAAACCGTTCTTGGTTTCTTCGTAAAGGGATTTGTCAAAAATATCCGTTTTGCCTGAATTTATTGTGTAAAAGCCGCTCATATCGGCCGTTTCACCGTCTGCAAACTGTATTTTCGAGCCCGGCTCAAAATAAAGTATGTAATCCTTGTTCTTATCTTTCTCCTTGCCAAAATCTAGGGATGCGTCCTTATTCTCCTGTTTTACGTCTCCCGTAATGACGACAAAGCCTTTTTCGTTGGCAACATTTCCGTCTCCCGATACGTTCGTATCTCCGATAACGTCCGCGTTTTCCTGAGCTTTGCTCATGTCGGGTGCCAGGTTCTCGGAAGGATTAGGATTCGTATCAGAGTTAAGCACAGGCTGTTGCTCTGCGGGCTGTTGCTCTGCGGGCTGTTGCTCCGCGGGCTGTTGCTCCGCTGTTTGCTGCTCCGCCGCTTTCTGTTCTGCTAATTGCTGCTCGACCAGGCTTTTTTGATATTCTTCATACCGCTTTTCTATTTTTTTAGAATCCGGCGTTATTCCTATTTCACTTTCCGAAGCGGAGGAAAAACACGAAAGAGTGCCGGCGGTGACGGAAACCATTAACGCCGCTATAAGAAACGCGACTGTGGCTATCTTGTATTTCACCCTTTGGCCCTCCTTCAGAAAATTTCAGTTTATTGTATGATGCTCAATCTTCCAATACGGACGTTGGGACATTATATTCGCATACTGTGTCGGCCGCTTTCCCGTTAACCTTAACCGACGAAATCGGATTTGATCCCGAGCCTTCCGCCGTTCCTCCGAATGATACGCTTTCGCCCGCGCCGATATTCTGGTTGTAATTTGCGGGATGCTCGAATTTATAGCCTCCGGAAGGTCCCGAACCCTGAACCGCGTTCCAATAATTCTCGACTGCTTCGTTAAGCAGAAACTCGATTTCCCAATTGCTTATCGCTTCATCGGAATTGTTCGTTATCGTAACTTTGAAGTTGTGCTTATACGATTCGTAAACCATCTGCTGGCTTGCGTTGTCCCAATGCCCGTTAACTCCCCAGGCCTCTCCGGCCTGATATTTGACCTGGATATCGCTTTCGCCCGGATCTTCGGGATCCTGCGGATCTCCCCCGCTGCCGAAAGGAACCTGAGAAGCAAAGGCCGAAACATTGACGGTCGTTCCGAAATCCTTGCCGGCATAGTTAATATCGATTTCATCGTCGCTGGGCCAGTAAATTTCGACTGTATAAGAGCTTTTCTGGCCGTCCGCCGAAAGCGGAAATTCTCCTGTAACGGTCATTTTGCCGACGCCTGTAACGCTGTTCAGTACTTCGCCGTCTTCATCCTTGACTGTGACTGTAAGAGGGTCGATAGCGTGCTTTCCGTCTGATGCTCTGACGTCGAATTCAAGCTTGTAAAACAGATTGGTTTCGGTAATAATGCTTCCGTTGTAATTTTTAACAGTAAACTCCCATTCCTCTTTTTCCGTGGGAGCGATTTTAATGTTGTGCCTGAAGCTGTCCTCGCCGTCTTCAAGAAACACGAATTCTTTTCCTATAACGCTGCCGGACGCGACGTCGTTTATAGTCGTGGTGTAGCTCGCCAATGTACCCGCCATAACCGATGTTACCATGGCCAGGATCAATATTAAAATTAAAGCTGTCTTTTTCATACCTCGCACCAAAATTATGTAAAAATTTTAAAAATAAAAATGCCGCATGCAAAATACACTT
>JAUZPW010000050.1 GCA_030705725.1 Bacillota bacterium | reverse complement strand
TCTTAACGCCGTTATCGGCAGGGAGCAGGCGAAATTCCTTTTGTCGGAGTTTGAGAACTTTCAGTATTATAAGGACGATTCGCCCGGAATCCAGGTTGAAATAACTAAATTCATGGAAACCGTCAAAAATCTGCCGGAGGGCATGTTCAAAGGGTTTTTTACGGGCACGAACGGCAACGACATGCACGACGATTATCTCCGGGGCGCGACCGGGTTTATGCCCGGACTCCATCTGGCGGACAGCAAGGAAGCGGGATGGAGGCTGCTTGAGGCAGGAGAATACTCAAAAGCGCTCGAGATGCAGATGAAGCTGACGCCGCTTTATTGCTTTGAAAGGCTTTACCAGCTCGACGTATGCAAGCAAATCCTGAAAAGGCGGGGCGTCATTTTCAACACAAAAAGCCGCAGGGCCAACATGACGGTTTTTAACGCGCCGGCAGAAAAGGAATTTAACCGCATTTACGACCGCCTTAAAACGGCTGCTCAGCTTTAGCAGGAATACCGGAATAATACGAAACGCAAGGAGTGCTGGAGTTTTGGTTAAAGATTTTAAGTTCAGGGGGATATTTTGTCCGCTGACAACTCCGTACAAAGAAAACCTTGACATTGATTATGACGACCTGCGCAATGAAATTGAATTCTGCGTTCATAGCGGCATGCACGGGATCGTGACCAACGTGAACGCGGCTGAATTTTACACGCTGACAGACGAAGAGCATTCGGAAATCGCAAAAGTTACGGCGCGGAAGGTGGGCGGCAGACTGCCGCTTGTCGCGGGAATCACCGGATGGAGCGCAAAGCACTCCGTCGAGCGCGCGAAATACGCGGAATTTCTGGGCTGCGACGCCGTTATGAGCATGCCTCCCGTTATCGCAAAGCCGATCGGCTACGACGATATCCGCAGGTTTTACGACCGTCTCGACAAAGCCGTGAATATTCCGATATGCATCCAGAACGCGCCGCCGACCGGCCCTTCGCTTACGCCGGAGCAGGTGTTCAGGATCGCCCGCGAATGCGAGCATGTGGTATACGTCAAGGAGGAAACGGAATTCGAGAGCGATTATGTATCCGAAATGGCAGCCAGGGAAAAGCTTGAAAAGCCCGGCGTTTTTAAGGGGGTTATGAGCGGAAACAGCGGTCTTACCTTAATCGACTGCTATTTAAGGGGTGCCTGCGGATGTATGCCCTCCGCCCATATCGGCGACGTTTTCGCAGAGCTTTGGGGGCTTATCGAGGCGGGAAAAACCGAGGAGGCCTGCGCGATGCATGACGAGATGACGCCGTTTCTCTTGTATGAATCCTTTTACTGGGTGGCGAATTTCAATTTCGGCTTATGGAAACGCGGCATCATCAAGCTAATGGAATGCCGCGCAAAGACCGTCCGTTACGACAGTAAAAACATCGAGGAATGCAGCCGTCTGATTAAGCCGCTTGAAAAATATTTTAAGATACGTTCGTTAAAGGATTTACAGTAGGGAGGTTTGTATTTTGGACAGAAAACCCAAGCTTTTTATTGAGCTAACGCGCAATTACGACAGGGTCAACCCCGGTTATGCGGGCCGGTTCCGCGAGGCGGGCTGCGACGTGCGGTTCATGTACGGGCAGGATTATAAAAACACTGACAGGGAAAAGCTCGCCTCAATGCTTAAGGACTGCGACGTTTTCAGCGTGTGCCTTATTCCCGTTACCGGGGAAATGATGGACCTTGCCCCGGATCTCAGGCTTATTTGCACGTTCGGGGCGGGCTACGACCATATCGACCTCAAAGCCGCCGCCGAACGCGGAATACCCGTTGTCAACGGGCGCGGAGGCGCCGCGACCGCCGTCGCGGAGCTGGTCGTCAGCATGATGACGGCGCTTGCCCGGAATCTTCCGGCATACGACCGTGAAATGCGCCGCGGCGTATGGAGCTCGCGCATGGGTGTCGAGCTGTTCGGGAAAACCGCGGGGATCCTCGGAGTAGGGGCGATCGGCTCGGAGCTTGCGAGAATCCTGCGCAACGGTTTTAACATGAAAATTCTGGCTCACGATATTTTTGAAAATCAGGAGCTTAAGGAAAGATACGGCGTTTCATACGTCGACACCGATACTTTATTCAAAAAATCCGATTTTATAAGCGTTCATACCCCCCTTCTCCCCACGACAAAGGGCATGGTCAACGCGCAGAAAATCGGGCTTATGAAACCGACGGCGTTTATCATAAACGCGTCCAGGGGCGGAGTTCTTGACGAAACGGCGCTTTACGGCGCGCTGAAAGCGGGCAAAATCGCCGGGGCCGGGCTGGACGTTTTCGAGACCGAGCCTTATACGCAGAACATATTTTCCGAATTCGACAACGTGGTCACTTCGGCGCACTCCGGGGCCAACACTCCCGAGACGGTTTTCAGAATCGCCGAGATACTTACCGAAAGCATTAACGACGTTCTTGCCGGGAAACCGCCCAGGCGCAACGTAGTAAACGGCTATATGCTTAAACAAGCAGGGAGGGAATCAAAATGATGAGAGAGCGCAGAGTGGACAGCTGCAAGGCGGAGGAATTCACGGCGCTTTTGCTGAGCAAAGCCGGCGCGGACGAGGAGTCGGCCGCCTGCATGGCCGAGGTCATTATCACGGCCGATCTGTTCGGAATAAGAACCCACGGGCTAGAATTTCTTCCGTCATACATAAAGGATATTCAGTCGGGCAGGCTGTCCGGCAGGGCGAAGCCGGAAACGGTTAAGGAGACGCCCGTTTTCGCGCTCGTCGACGCGCATAATTCCATCGGTCACAGAACCGCCGTTTTCTGTATGGACATGGCGATAGAAAAAGCCGCCAAGACCGGGATAGGCATCGTATCGGCTAAAAACGCGACGCATTTCGGATTCGCGGGCTTTTATCCCCTGATGGCGGTAAAGCGGAAAATGTTCGGATTCGTAACGTCGAACACCACCCCCTGCATGGTGCCTACCGGCGCCGTGGAAACGCGGCTGGGCTCAGATCCGATCGCGGCAGGGATGCCCGCTTATCCTTACCCCTATCTGCTCGACATTTCGACATGCATTGTGCCCGGAGGGAAAATCGGGTTATGCGCGAGAAACGGAATCGAGCTTGATCCCTCATGGACCGTAGGCGCGGACGGAAGGCCGGGAAAAAGCGGCCGCAAAATATTCGACGACATGTATGCCGGAAACGGCGGCGGCATTCTGCCTGCCGGAGGACACAAAGGCTACGGCCTTGCCCTGCTTTCGGAAATTCTGACCGGCGTTATGACGGGAGGCAAGAACAGCGATCAGCTCAGCGTTCACGACGCGGCGGATCAGTTCTCCCAGCTTTTTGTCGCGATGGATTACGGAATGTTCAGGGACAAAGATGAAATTGAAAAGTCACTTTCAGATTATCTTGAAAGAATCCGCTCCGCAAAGCGCCTGGACCCGAACGCTGCGGTGGTTACTCACGGCGAGCCGGAATTCAAGGCCTTCGAGGATAATATAAAAAACGGGATACGCCTTGTGGAGGAAACCTATAATAGGCTGGGCGAGATAAGCGGCGCTTACGGCGTGCCGATTGAAGATTATCTTTCGGCCTTATCTTAGACGCGTCGTCCGCCCCCGCGATTATGTTTAAATATATGCGCGGGCAAAACGCGCTTTTACCTAAGCGGCGACGCGGCGGAATGCGCAAAACCGGGGCTGCGCCGATAACCGGAAGCCGACAAGGAAGGTGGGTTTATTACGGTTTCAGTTCATATGCTGGATAATCCGTCCGTTACGCTTGACGGGGCGGCGGTAAATTTTCCTTACCGGAAAGCGGAAGGCTTATTTTATTATATCTGTATCAAAAAATCCATTACGCGTGAAGAAGCGATCAGCGTTTTCTGGGCGTCATGCGACGCGAAGGCCGCAAAAAAGAATTTAAGGGACGCCGTTTACACTGTCAGGAAGCTTCTCGGAGACGATCTTCTTGACGTCACCGGGAATTCGGGAATACGTCTCAACGCAAACGCGCGCATAGAAATTGATACGGACGGCCTGACGAAGGACAATATCCGGAAAAAGTACAAAGGGGATTTTCTGAGCTTTTTCTATATCAAGGACTGTCTTGAGTTCGAATCGTGGGCGGAGGAGCTTCGGTCCGGTTACAAAAACATGTATTACAGAAACCTCCAGGAACGCCTCGGGGAGATGACGGATGAAAAAAAGCTCGAGGAGATCCGCGAATACAGCTCGGTTCTTATAAAAAACGATATTTACAACGAGGATATTTACCGATACCTTATGCGCGTTTACGCGCGCAGCGGCGACTACAATTCGGCCATAAAGCTGTTTCAGAGCTTAAGCGACGTATTGAAAACCGATCTTGAGGAGGTGCCTGCCGAAGAAACGGTAAAGCTCTACAAAGATATTCTTAAGCTCAAAGGCGTCGAGCCGAAAAGGAAAGACGGCGCTTTTTATATCGAACGGTTTTCGATTACATATCAGATTTCCGTCCACCTTAACGCGTTCAGAACCGGTTACGCAACCTCGGTGCTTTTATGCGGCGAAGCGGGCATCGGCAAAAGCGACCTGCTCGCGAGAGCCAGGAAGCTTATAGACACCGAGCAGTTCATTGCGCTCAGCCACAGCTGCTGCCGCGCGGAAAAGGACGTGTATCTTCAGCCGTGGTACGACCTTTTGGCTCAGCTCTTGAGCTGCGAGCGCGAGGGCGTTATCACGCTTATGCCGGCGCAGAAGCAGATGATCGAGGCACTGTTTCCGAAGCTGATGACCGACAGCATAGCTATGCGCGGCATAATTATGGAGGCGAGCCGCGTCGAAATGATGTCGGAGGCAATCTTAAACGTATTTATTCACCACGTTCAGAAAAAGAAGATAATTCTTATTTTTGACGACATTCAATGGATGGACAGCATAAGCAAACGCCTGCTGAGCGCGATTTTGTTCCAGCTCGGCAATCAGAATATAATGATGATTGCCGCTTGCCGGGATGAAAACGAAAAAGAGCTTGCGGATTTTATAGTTCCGCTTTTTGAAAAGGAACGGCTGGTTGAGGTGCGTATTCCGCGGCTGACTTTGGACGAAACCCGAAAGGCCGTGACCGAATATCTTCCGGAGCTCGGAAACGAGGATAAGTTCGTATCCGAGCTTTACGGCAAAACCGAAGGAAACCCGCTTTACCTGATGGAGCTCATTAAGCAGATAAAAGACGGCGGCGATATGGACAAAATACCGATGCGCGTCGTGCACGTTATCAAAAGTCTTCTGATGAACCTTCCGGAAAACGAAATGAAGCTTCTCGAAATAATATCGCTTTTTTCAGACGGCTCCAATATGGAAAAAATGAAGATATGCATGCCCCAGCCGGAGCTTGAAATATACATGCTTCTTGAAAATCTGATCGAGCGTAATCTTTTGATCGAGGCGGCGTCCGGCGGCAACGTTCACTATCTTATAAGCCGCGGCAGCGTCAGGGACTATGTGTACGGCCAGATGTCCGCTGCAAAAAAACGAATGATGCACCACAACATCGCCGGGTATTACGAAGCTTGCTTTTTGGACACGAGGGACAGAGCCTATTACCCTTTAATCCTGGAGCATTATAAAAACAGCGGCGACGCGTACAAAACCTACGTATATAACGTTCGGTATCTGCTTGACCTGTGCACGCCTTACCATGATACCTTCCCGAATCTCGAGGGAGCCATTCCTTCCGCCATGGCCCGGAGAAAAATTCCGGTTTGCGAAGAAGAGCTTTTCAGGCTCTCGCAGGAAATAAGGTCGCTTAAGGACGATACGGAGGAAATTGCCGGGATAAAGATCGATATGCCCTTTATTCTCGGACGGTTTTTGATTTTTATCGGAAGATACGAGCAGGGGATCATTAATCTGCGCGAATGCATTGGGCTCGCGCAGAAGGCGAACGATTACAAAAAGCTGCTGCACGCGTATTATCAGATGATACGTTTCGGAGCCCTCGTCAATAATGTTGAAATGATGAAGGACTTTATAGACCGGTGCGTCCCGATTATCAAAAAGAATGATTATCTGAGCGAAATGAGCTTCGTTATGTGTATGGAAAGCCTTTACTGCATCAAGGAAAAGCGTTACAATGAGGCGATCGACATTCTGTGGAGCGCGCTTGATCTGCACAAAAAATACAACGCGTCAAAAGACTGTTACCCCATCGGCGTCGCAATCTGCTATAATTATCTGGGCGAGTGCCATTACAATAAGGGAGAGTACGAGCTGTCCCTGCGTTATTTCGAGCAGGCCGTCTGCGTTTGCTCGGCCGATTACCTTATAAACGGCTACGGGATTTTTTTCGCAAACGCCGGCAAAGCCCTCTATGCCATGCAGGAGTATGGCGAAGCGGAAAAGTATTTCACTCGGTCTATCGGGTATTTCGACGAGGCCGGAGCGTTATGCGGCAAAGAGGTTCCGCTGGCTTTTATGGCTCTGCTGCTTATCCGGAAAGGATGCGGCAAAAAGGCGTTTAGTTATTACAGTGAGGCAAAGGAGATTTCGGAAGCGTTCCGGGACCAGGATTCCCTGCCCGTTATCGGCGAGGCCGCTCAAAGCCTCAGCGCCTTATGATTTCGCCTGTTTTTACCGGAAAGCTATTAACTGAAAATATATTTTTCGGTTTTTGCCGAAACAACACCAGGAGGTACTAAGTATGAGAGACGCTGTTATCAAAAGGATTTTAGACAGGAAGCTGATAGCTATTATCAGGGGAGTGTACAAGGAGGACGCGCTGAGGCTTGCGGAGGCTTTGTACAAGGGCGGCATCGAGCTTATCGAGGTGACGTTCGATCAGTCGCGCCCGGAAAGCTTTGCGGACACGCAGGAAGCCATACGCTCGATAAACGAGAAATTTAAGGGAGAGGTCGGGGTCGGCGCAGGCACCGTCACTTCCGTCAAGCTCGCCGACATGGCGGCGGAGGCCGGAGCGAAATATATCATAGCTCCGGACACGAACACCGAGGTCATAAAACACACGCGCGCGCTTGGTCTCGTTTCGATACCGGGAGCGCTCACCCCGACGGAAATCACAACCGCGCACGCCGCCGGAGCGGATTTTATAAAGCTGTTCCCCGCGGCCGCTTTCGGCCCCGGTTATCTTAAAGCCGTGCTGGCTCCGCTCAACAACGTTAAGCTTTTAGCCGTCGGCGGAGTGAGCGACAAAAACGTGAAGGAATTTATGGACGCCGGAGCCGTCGGCGCGGGCGTAGCCGGAAACCTCGTGAACAAAAAATGGATCGCGGAGGGCAGATTCGGCGATATTACCGCCGCGGCTGCGGAATTTGTTAAGGCTATAGAAGACTAGGAGGGTTAGAATGGCAAATATTGTTACGTTCGGTGAGATCATGATGCGCTTAAACCCGGAAGGGTATTTAAGGTTTGCCCAGGCGTCTAAGTTCGAGGCGTCTTTCGCGGGCGGTGAGGCCAACGTCGCGGCCTCGCTCGCAAACTACGGGATGGACGCGGCTTATGTCACCAAGCTGCCGAATAACGACATCGGCCAATGCGCCGTTAACGAGCTCAGGCGCTTCGGCGTCGACACGCGCTGCATCGTGCGGGGCGGCTCGAGGCTCGGCATATATTTCGTTGAAAAGGGAGCCTCCCAGCGGGCGTCAAAGGTCATATACGACCGTGCGGGCTCTTCAATTGCCCTTGCAAGCCGCTCAGACTTTGACTGGGACAAAATATTCAAGGACACGAAATGGTTCCACTTTACCGGAATTACGCCCGCGCTCGGCGGCGAGAACCCGGACATATGCCTCGACGCCTGCAAGGCCGCGAAGGACAGGGGGATCACCGTCAGCTGCGATCTTAACTTCAGGAAAAAGCTTTGGTCGAGCAAGCAGGCCGGGGAAACCATGTCCAAGCTTATGCCCTTTGTCGACGTCTGCGTCGGCAACGAAGAGGACGCTTCGGACGTATTCGGCATCAAAGCGGAAAACACGAACATTCAGGAAGGCAAAATAGACAACTCGGGATATATAAGCGTGGCGAAGCAGCTTACCGAACGCTTCGGCTTTAAGAAGGTAGCCATCACCTTGAGAGGCAGCATATCGGCGAGCGACAACGAATGGGCCGGTATGCTTTATGAAGGCGGCAAGGCATACTTCTCGCCGAAATACAAGGTGCATATCGTCGACCGCGTCGGCGGCGGCGATTCTTTCTGCGGCGGGCTTATATACGCCGAGCTCGAGAATTACGACGCTCAGAAGGCTATCAATTTCGCGGTCGCCGCTTCTTGCCTCAAGCATACTATAGAACACGACTTCAATCTAGTATCGGTCGACGAGGTCACGTCGCTGGCCGAGGGCAACGCCTCCGGCAGAGTCCAGCGCTGAATTAAGCTTACTTCTGCCTATCGATATCTTACTCCTTCGTCCTGTGAAAGACCCGGGCAAAACGTCAGTTTAGCCCGGGTCTAAGGTTGTCGAAAAACTCGACAACCTTTCGAGAGGGAATCCAATTCCCCCTCGATCTTCCTCTTGGTGCGGACAAAACCGATGGTTTTGTCCAGTGTG
>JAUZPW010000005.1 GCA_030705725.1 Bacillota bacterium | reverse complement strand
GCCATGCCCGATATTCAGATTTCCTCGCTTACGAAGTTTTTCGGCGAGAAGCAGGTGCTCTGCGGAGCGTCGCTCGAAATCGCCGAAGGCGAAAAGGTCGGGCTGGTAGGCGCAAACGGTGCGGGAAAAACAACGCTTTTCAGGATTTTGACAGGCGACTGCGTTTGCGACTCCGGAAGCGTTTTTACGTCTAAAGATAAAACGGTCGCTGTGCTTGACCAAATACCGGTTTATCCGGAGGATTACACCGCCAACGATGTTATGAAAACCGCGTTTCTGCCGCTGATCCGTATCAAAGAGGAGCTAAACGCCCTTGAAAAGCAAATGGCCGCCTCGCCGGAAAAAAACGACGTAAAGCGCTACGGTGAGCTTCTTTTGCGTTACGAGGCCCTCGGCGGTTATAACATGTCTTTTACGCTTGACAGGGTTGCGAACGGGCTCAGAATACCCACGGAGCTCAGAAGCCGCCCCTTTTTCCTTTTGTCCGGCGGCGAAAAAACAAGGATCAACCTTGCCCGGGTCATTTTGACCGGTGCGGACATACTTCTTCTTGACGAGCCCACTAACCACCTAGATCTTAAATCATGCGATTTTCTGGGCAGTTATCTGGAATCGGTCAAAAAAACAATTGTAGCAATTTCTCACGACCGTTATTTCCTGGACCAGATAGCAGACCGCATTCTTGAGCTGGAAGACGGAAAGATAACGTCCTATATCGGGAATTATTCGAGTTACGCCGTCGAAAAGGAGCGCCGCCGTGAAGAGGCGCTCAGGCTTTACGAAAGAAACGAGCAGGAAAAAAAGCGGCTTTTGGATTCCGCAAGAAAGCTCCACGCGTGGGGAACGCAGTCCGTGAAAATGCATCAGCGCGCGTTCTCGATAGAAAAGCGCGTTTCCCGCATGAAAGCCTTCGAGCGGCCGAAAACCTCCCGTTCTCTTTCTATGACCTTCTCGGACGATGAATATTACGTCGAGGACGTTGTAACCGTTAAAGGCCTTTCTAAGAGCTACGACGGAAGAAATTTATTTGGTAATATAAGCTTTACGGTTAAAAACGGGGATCGGATCGCCATAGTCGGGGATAACGGCGCGGGCAAAACCACTTTGCTTCGCCTGCTGCTCTCCGAGGAAAAGGCCGACACAGGCCTCGTCAGGATGGATTCGGGTCTCAGGCCGGGCTATTTGCCTCAGAATGTTTCTTTTTCCCATCCGTCGCGAAACCTCATAGATACATTGATTTATGAAAAGAGCCTCAGCACGCAGGAATCCCGCAACAGGCTGGGAGCTTTCGGTTTTTCGGGAGAGGAGCAGCTCAAAACGGTCTCCCTCCTGTCAGGCGGCGAAAAAAGCAGACTGATGCTTTGCATGCTTATGTGTGATAAAATAAACATGCTTATTCTGGACGAACCGACTAACCATCTCGACATACCGTCGCGCGAATGGATTGAGGACGCGGTCTCGGCGTTTCCGGGCACTATTGTTTTCGTATCGCACGACCGCTATTTTCTAAGCCGCTTCGCAAACAGGATATTTGAGCTCAGAAACGGCAGCTTTACAGATTTTAAGGGAACATACGAGGATTTTGAGCAAACGGACAAATTGCCCGAAAAAGAGCCGGAGCCGACAGCGGTCAGGATAAAGCCCGCCGCGGTGCCTTTCGAAAAAGATAAAAAGGCGCTTAAGCGCAAAATAACGGTTCTTGAAAACGACATAGACAGGCAGGAAAAAAGGCTTTCCGAAATAGAAAACGATATGCAGGAAAACGCGGCTGACCATATTGCCCTCGAAAGGCTTTTGGACGAAAAAAGCGCGGTTGACAGCGCACTTTCGGAAATGATGGAACAGTGGCAGGCGCTTTCGGAGAAACTTTAAGGAGCGGAAAAATGAGCAAAGACAAATCCAAGATTAAAACCCTGACTTTCGCGGCGTTATTTGCGGCGATTATATGCATCGCGACAAGCGTGGTGAAAATTCCGCTGGGCGGGCAGGACTATGCCCATCCCGGCGATGCTTTTGTTCTTCTGGCCGCGGTTCCGCTGCCGACGCCTTATGCCATGGCCGCCGCCGGAATCGGTGCCGCGCTTGCCGACATTCTCGGCGGATACGGGATTTGGGCGCCTTTCACGGTTATAATAAAGGCGCTGATGGCGTTTGCTGTATCGCGCTTCTGCTATAACCGCAAGATAACGAAGCTAAAGCTTTTTTACGCAATGGCTGCTGCGACGCTTATAAACGTTATAGGCTATTATCTTGCGGGCATTGTTGTTTATAAAAGCGCCGTCGTAAGCGTTTCGTCCGTTGTCGGAACCTTTCTTCAGTCTCTGGTCGGCATCGTAATTTTCCTGCTCACCTACAGGTTCATATTAAAGCTTTCAGAAAGATATTAATAAAGGACGATTGAGATATGCTCGAAAAACTGGATCAAATTGAAGCGCGGTACTCAGTTCTTGAAAACACGCTGTCGGACGGAAGCATTTTTCAGAACCCGGCCGCGGCGTCAAAGCTGCTTAAAGAGCAAAAGGAGCTTAAGCCGGTGGTCGACACCTACCGCCTTTATAAAGCCGCAGACTGCGCCGAAAAAGATGCAGGCGAGCTTTCTTCCTCCGATCCCGATCCCGAAATCCGTGAGCTTGCTCGCGAGGAGCTTTATAAATCGAAGGAGCAAAAAGAGGAACTGCTCAAAAAGCTGCGCGTGCTGCTTTTGCCTAAGGACTTGAACGACGATAAAAACGTCATAATAGAGATCCGTTCCGGCGTCGGCGGCGAAGAAGCGGCGCTTTTCGCGTCCGAGCTTTACCGGATGTATTCCATGTACGCGGAAACCCATAATTTTAAGTCTGAGATCATGAACTTAAACGAAACCGAGCTCGGCGGAATAAAAGAAATAAGCTTTATGGTCGAGGGTGCGGGGGCTTACTCGCGCCTGAAATTTGAGAGCGGCACCCACAGAGTGCAGCGCGTGCCCGAAACGGAATCGCAGGGCCGGATTCATACGTCCGCCGTCACCGTCGCGGTGCTTCCCGAGGCTGAAGAGGTGGAAGTCGACATAAATCCCTCCGACCTTGAAATCGATACGTTCCGTTCCAGCGGAGCAGGCGGGCAGCATGTCAACAAAACGGAATCGGCAATCCGCATAACCCATGTTCCGACCGGCGTTGTCGTTGAGTGCCAGGACGAACGCAGCCAGTATAAAAACCGCGACCGCGCGATGAAAATCCTGCGTTCGAAGCTTTACGAGCTGAGGCAAAATGAGATTGATTCAGAACGCGCCGCGGATCGCAAAAGCCAGGTGGGTTCGGGAGACCGCTCCGAGCGTATCCGCACATACAACTTCCCGCAGGGCAGAGTGACCGACCACCGGATCGGCCTTACGCTTTACAGGCTGGATGCGTTTATGAACGGCGATCTGGATGAAATGATAAACGCTTTGATCAACGCCGACCAGGCCGAAAAGCTTCGCGTGATCCCGGAAGCATGATAATATAAGCCTTACGCATATACATTAGACATCTTTATAAGAAGGTGTCTGAATGGGTCTTCATGAATTTCTCTATACGGGCGCCGGTTTTTTCGCCGGGGTAGCCGGCACCGGGCTCGGCGGCTTTCTCTCGCTTTTTTTCAACCGCCGGGGCAACCGATTTTTGTCCGCTGTTTTGGAATATACGGCGGGGCTGATGCTGGCCGTATCCCTTCTGGACCTCCTCCCCGCCTCTTTTGAGGGAGCGCCGCTCATAACGGTGCTTTGCGGCGTTGTAGCGGGAATTGCCCTTGTTTTTTTTGTCGACGAGCTTACAGGCGGCGAGACTTCAAAGTCTGCCGGGCTTTCCATGGCCTTTTCAATAGCGCTTCACAATTTTCCCGAAGGCCTCGCGATCGGTTCGGCTTTTGAAAGCAACGCAAAGCTCGGTTTCACCATTTTTATTGCAATCATGCTGCATAACATTCCCGAGGGCGTCGGGCTTTCGGTACCCTTAAAATACGGCGGCGCATCCGCCGCCAAAACGGTGCTTACAGCGGCTCTGGCCGGGGTTCCGATGGGAATCGGCGCGTTTATCGGCGTTGTCGCAGGCGTATCGGATTTTTTCGTTTCCGTCTGCCTGGCCTTTGCCGCCGGAGCTATGCTCTACGTCGTGCTGATCGACATGCTTCCGCAGTCCCAAAAATTAAGCGGAGAACGGTCAACAGCGTTTTTCAGCGTATTAGGGGTCATATCGGGTGTTATAATTTCTTCAGGTTTAGGGTGAGAATTTTGCAGACAAAAGTTGTTAAGATCAGTGATCCGTCCGAGCAGAAGGATGAAATCGGCGAGGCGGCAAGGCTTATCGTCTCGGGCGAGGTTGTCGCTATCCCGACCGAGACGGTTTACGGACTCGCGGCGAATGCATGCGACAAAAACGCCGTGGCAAAAATATTCTCGGTTAAGGGAAGGCCGCAGGATAATCCCCTGATCGTGCATATTTCGGAGCTTTACGAGCTTAATTTCGTTACGCCGGAGGTTCCGGAATACGCCATAAGGCTTGCTCTTAAGTACTGGCCCGGGCCTCTGACGATGATATTCAAACGCGGCCCGAATATCCCGCCCGAGGTTTCCGCGGGTCTCGATACGGTGGCCGTCCGCTGCCCGTCACACCCCGTGGCCCGCGCCATAATAAAGGCGGCAAAGGTGCCCGTCGCTGCGCCGTCCGCAAACCTTTCCGGCAGGCCGAGCCCAACGTCGGCGCAGCACTGCATGATAGACCTCGACGGAAAAATACCTCTTATTATCGACGGGGGGACTTCGAGCGTCGGCGTGGAATCGACCGTACTGGATCTGACCAAATATCCGCCGAGGCTTTTAAGGCCCGGAGGGATCACCCCCGGCGACCTTAAATCGGTTTTGGGGCAGATCGAAATAGACGAGGCGCTTTACGGAAATATCGACCCTAAAAGGCCTGTTTCGTCCCCGGGTATGAAATATAAGCATTACGCGCCGAAAGCCCCGGTAAAGGCTTTCTGCGGCCCGCCCGCGGCTTCCGTCCGGGAGATTCTGACCGAAAGCCCCAAAAAAGGCGACGGGGTTCTGTGTTTTGACGGTTGCGACCGGCTTTTCCCTGAATGCTTTGTAATTACATACGGAGAACCTAACGACTATAAAAAGCAGGCGTCCATGCTTTTTGACGCGCTTCGCCGTTTTGACGAGGAAGGCGTCTCCCGGATTTTCGCCCAGTGTCCTCCCGACGACGGCGTGGCGTTCGCCGTAGCAAACCGCCTCAAAAGAGCGTCCGGCTTCAATGTCGCCTACCCTGCGTCAGACATAAAAGTCATAGGCCTGACGGGCAAAAGCGGAAGCGGAAAAAGCACCGTTGCTTCCGTTTTCAAAAAAAACGGCGCCGCGGTTATAGACGCCGATCTAGTTTACCACGAGCTCTGCGCGTCCTCGGACGAAATGAAGCGGGAGCTTTGCCGGCGTTTCGGCGACGTGCTGGGCGATAATTCCGAGGTCGACCGAAAAAAGCTCGCGTCCATTGTCTTTAATGATAAAGAAGCACTTTCTGACTTAAACGGCATCGCGCACCGCTACGTTTTGCGGGAAATAAACAAAAGCCTCGCTTCCCTTTCGGGCTCCGGCGTTTCCTGCGCGGTAATAGACGCGCCGCTTCTTTTCGAATCGGCGGCAGACAAGCTTTGCGACGTGACGGTAGGTATAATTGCGTTAAAACCGGATATGGTAAACCGTATAGCTTTGCGCGACGGGATTTCCGGCGAAGATATAAGAATGCGGCTTAACGTCCAGCCCGACGACGAGTTTTATATCAGGAATTGCAATCACATAGTTGAAAACCACGGCAGCCTGACGGAACTTTCCGCTACGGCGACCGGTTTATTCCAGAAAATTATGAACACGGGGGTCTGACATAATGTCCGATAATTCAAAAGATAGAGCAAAAGAGCTTAAAAAGAAACTGTTTTACGATCCCGAAAACGGATACGACCGGATTTCGCCCGCGGACCGCGAAACAGCGTATGCAATGAGCACCGAATACTCGGCTTTTCTTGATCTCTGCAAAACAGAGACGGAATGCGTGGAGTATTCCGTGCGGCTCGCATGCAAAGCCGGCTTTCGGCCCTATACTAGGGGAATGCGGCTTAACCCGGGAGATAAAGTCTACTCGGTCAACCGTGAAAAATCCATAATACTCGCCGTTATCGGCAAGGAAAGCCTCTCAAACGGCGTAAATATCGTCGGAGCGCATATCGATTCGCCCCGCATAGACGTGCGCACGATTCCGCTTTACGAAGATTCCGGAATGTGCCTTTTTAAGACGCATTATTACGGCGGAATCAAAAAATACCAGTGGACCTCTCTTCCGCTTGAGCTCAGAGGCGTGATCGTTAAAAAGGACGGAGCTAAAATTCAGGTTTCCGTGGGCTCTTCTCCGAACGACCCCATCTTCACGATAACCGACCTCCTGCCGCACCTCGCCTCAGACCAGATGAAAAAATCGCTGTACGATGCGTTCACAGGGGAAAGCCTGAACGTTATCGCAGGCACTATTCCGTCGATTTCCGACAAGGACGGAAGCGAACGCATTAAGCTAGCCGTAATGGAGCAGTTATTCGAGATCTACGGCATAACGGAGCATGACTTTATTTCGGCCGACCTGTACTTTGTCCCCGCCGTGTCCTCGAGAGACGTTGGCTTCGACCGCAGCCTTATAGGCGCTTACGGCCACGACGACCGCGTGTGCGCTTACACCGCCCTTCAGGCGATAATCAAGGCTAAATCGCCCGAAAAAACATCCGTTTGCCTGCTTGCAGACAAAGAGGAAACCGGCTCTGACGGCACAACCGGCATGCAGTCGCGCTTTTTCGATACGTTTATCGAGGATCTCTGCGCATCCCAGGGAGCGCTGGCGCGCCAGTGCATGGAAAATTCGGCGTGCCTTTCGGCCGACGTATCGAACGCTTTCGATCCGAATTATCCCGAGGTTTCGGATAAGCGGAACGACTCGAGAATCAACCTCGGCGCGGTGCTGACTAAATACACGGGTTCAAGAGGCAAATACGGCACATCCGAGGCGGACGCCGATTTCGTGTCAAAGGTCAGAAACCTTTTCGACCGCCATAACGTAATCTGGCAAACCGGCCAGCTCGGCAAGGTCGACCAGGGCGGCGGCGGCACTATCGCAAAATATATGGCAAACCGCAATATCGATACGGTCGACATGGGCGTTCCCGTTTTATCCATGCATTCGCCCTTCGAGGTTATCTCAAAGCTCGATTTTTATATGGCCTTCCGCGCTTTTTTCGAGTTCTATTCTCACTTTTGATATTTCAGCGCACTCTTTTCAGTCAAAATAGCCTGAATTACGTCGGCAAATAAAGTTAGCTTATGCTAATTTTCATGTTGACATTACCCCTCCCGAGGTTTAGTATATAACCGGAGTTAGCCTCCGCTTACTTTTCTTCCCGGGAGGGTTATTTTATGACACTTAACGAGCTGAAGGCCGGAAGCCGCGCTGTTGTGACCTCGGTCGGCGGCGAAGGGGCCTTAAGGCGCCGTCTCCTTGATATGGGGATCACGCCGAAAACGCTGGTGCTCGTAAGGAAAGTCGCTCCGATGGGCGACCCGATCGAGCTTTTCCTGCGCGGCTATGAGCTTACCGTCAGAAGCGACGACGCCGCAAAAATTGAGATCAAGCCCGTCGAATAGAAAGGATGTCTGTCATGGTATTGGCGCTAATCGGCAATCAGAACAGCGGTAAAACCACACTTTTCAACCAGCTGACAGGCAGCAATCAGCATGTCGGCAATTTCCCCGGCGTTACCGTCGAAAAAAAAGAAGGCCGGATAAAAAATCTCAAAGACGTAACCGTCGTCGACCTGCCCGGAATTTATTCTCTTTCGCCCTATACCGCGGAGGAGGTCGTCACTCGCGATTTTCTGCTGAAAGACCGGCCTGACGGCATAATAAATATAGTCGACGCCACTAATATAGAGCGCAATCTGTATCTCACGCTTCAGCTGATCGAGCTCAATTTCCCCATGGTGCTCGCACTCAATATGATGGACGAGGTATCGGCTTCCGGTGGCTCCATCGATATACCGAAGCTTGAGGAATGGCTCGGAATCCCGGTGGTTCCGATTTCCGCGAGCAAAAATCAGGGCGTGTCCGAGCTTGTTTCGCGTATCACAAGCGTGGCCGAGCTGGGGACATCTCCTAAAAGGCTTGATTTTTGTTCCGGCGAAGTGCACCGCGCGATACACGCCGTCGCCCATCTTGTCGACGATCACGCGTTTGTCCAAAGAATCCCGCTGCGCTTTGCGGCGACAAAGCTTGTCGAGGGCGATATACCGACGATAAACGCGCTTAAGCTAAACCAAAACGAGCTCGAGACGCTTAAACATATCACGGACGAAATGGAAGCCATCGTCGGCATGGACCGCGAAGCGGCGCTTGCGGATATGCGCTATTCCTACATAGAAAAAGCAAGCGCCGCCGCCGTACATAAATCCGGCGAGACAAAGGAACAGCGCCGTTCTTTGCAGATCGACTCCGTCCTTACCCATAAATATCTGTCGATACCCATATTTATCACAATAATGGGAACAATATTCTGGCTGACCTTCGGAGTTATCGGCGCTTTTCTCCGCCGGATAATGAACGTCGGGATTTCCTTTATCACAGGTGTTACCGACACAGCGCTCACCCGAGCCGGGATTTCCCCCATCGTTCACTCCCTTGTGATCGACGGTGTTTTTGCCGGGGTCGGCAGCGTCCTCTCTTTTCTTCCGACGATCCTGGTGCTCTTTTTCTTTCTCTCAATGCTCGAGGACAGCGGTTATATGGCGAGGGTCGCTTTTGTAATGGATAAGCTGCTTCGCAAGATCGGCCTTTCGGGGCGTTCTTTTGTACCGATGCTTATCGGTTTCGGCTGCTCGGTTCCTGCCGTAATGTCGGCACGAACGCTTGCAAGCGAGCGCGACCGCAAAATGACGATCATGCTTACCCCGTTTATGTCCTGCAGCGCGAAGCTTCCGATATACGCCATGATAACGGCTGCCTTCTTTACCGAACACGAAGCGCTGGTTATGATTTCGCTGTATCTTTTAGGCATTGCCGTGGCGATAATATACGGCCTCATATTGAAGAGCACGCTTTTTCGCGGCAACCCTGTTCCTTTTGTGATGGAGCTCCCCGCCTACCGTCTGCCTTCAGCGAAAACGATAACCCTGCATATGTGGGAAAAGGCCAAGGATTTCCTGCGAAAAGCCTTCACCGTTATTTTCGTCGCGACGATTGTCATATGGTTCCTCCAGAATTTCAATATTAGGTTCAATCCTGTCACAAACAGCGAAGACAGCATGCTCGCGGCCGTCGGAACGTTTCTTTCCCCCGTTTTCGCTCCTCTCGGCTTTTCCGACTGGCGCGCCTCAACCGCGCTTTTGTCGGGACTTACGGCGAAGGAGGCTGTCGTCAGCACGCTCGCGGTTTTAATGAACGTTTCAAATCCCGAGGGCCTGGCGCCGCTTTTAACGAAAATATTTACGCCGCTTTCGGCCTTTTCCTTTCTTTGCTTTACCTTACTATATATGCCGTGCGTAGCGGCGTTTGCTGCAATAAAGCGTGAAATGGGTTCTTTAATCGAGGCTGTGAGCCTGATGGTTATGCAGACCGGAATCGCATGGCTCGTTGCGTTTATCATTTATCAGACAGGGAAGGTTTTAATATGAGCGCATCAGACTATATTGTAATTGCCGCCGTTATACTTCTCGCGGTTGCCGCCGTCAGAAGCCTTCGCAGGCACAAGGGCTGCTCCGGCTGTTCGGGCTGCTCCGGCTGTCCGTACGGTAAAAATTGCAAGAACAGTTCGAAAACATAAGGCGGGAGCAAGTCTCCCGCCTCAATTTTTTGAAAAGTATTTTTGAGCTTGTCAAGGGGCCGGTGCCCCTTGATAATTAATGATGTCCGCAGGCGGACATGTGCCGACGGAGGACACGCTGGACAAAACCGCAGGTTTTGTCCGCCCCTGAGGAAGTTTCGAGGGAGACCTGCTCCCGCCTTATTTGTTAAATTTGCCTATTTACATAATATCGAATAGGTGTTATTCTTCCTATGTGTTTTTTGCGTTATGTAAATCGGAAGGAAATCGTATGAGTACATTAGCACCGGAAAAAGGGCGCCGCGCCCTTAAAAAACGCGTAACTGTTAAAGCTGTAATTTTCGTAACGCTTATTCAGCTCATAACGGCGCTTTATCTTGGTTCAATGATGGTTTTCCACGGGCCGTTTCCGACTTTGAAACGGTATGTCGTCACAACCGCTATGTCGACCTATACTCATCAATACATAGCCACCGCGTTTCTGTCCGATACCGAAATAAAAAAAATTCTGGCGGAAGGCGGCTCGCCGGAGTCTAACATCGAGCAGGACATCTCTGACGTTTCGGTTAAAAATGTCGGCGATAAGAACATTGATCTTTATAAAATCAGCGGCTCCCAGTACGAGGGGTATATGCTCGTTGTAAACGACCCGACGCGCGTTAAAATCGGCATCACATCGTTTCTGGGCGAAAAAGGCCAGACCACAAGCGCCATAGCCAAGGATCATAAGGCTGTAGCCGCCGTTAACGGAGGCGGCTTTTTTGATGCATCCGACAGCGGCAGGCTGTGGGCCGGAACCGGCGCAAATCCGACGGGCTTTGTAATAACCGGCGGCGAAGTGGTTTTCAAGGATCCCGGCATTACAAAAAGTACAAAGCTCAGCGTTCTCGCGTTTGACACCGACGGCAAAATGATCGTCGGCAAACAAAGCATAAACAGTCTCAAAAAGCTTAAAGTATCGGAAGCTTTAACCTTCGGCCCGGCGCTTGTCGTAAACGGCAAGCCCGCTTTTAAGGGCGACGGGGGCCAGGGCATGAACCCCCGAACCGCCGTAGGCCAGCGCAAAGACGGCGCGGTGCTTTTGCTGGTGCTTGACGGCAGAAGGCTTAACATGCTCGGCGCGACGCTGAAAGACGCGCAGAAAATAATGCTTGATTACGGCGCCGTGAACGCGACGAATCTCGACGGCGGTTCTTCTTCAACCATGTATTACAAAAACGCCGTTATAAATAACCCATGCAATCTTCTGGGCGAAAGGACGGTAGCAACCGCCGTTTACGTCAATTCCTGACGGGAGAAAAAAATGAAATTATTTAAGTATTTTGTATCCGGGCTTTTATTTTTGCTTATCGTTGAAGCCGGCATTTTTCTTTATATCGACAGGATATACCTGAACAGCAACGGTACATACAGCTCAGAAAAAATCTCGGACGACGGCAGCAAAAAAAAAGAAAATGTAAAAATCGACACCAACGATGCTGAAAACCTGCAATGTTCCTATGACGGTTTTTATATTTCGTATATTAAAAACGGCAGGCTCATTATCGTCAGCATGTCAAGCGGCAAGAGCAGCAAAATTTACGCCGAGGACGGCGGGGAAATATTAAATTATAAATGGATTTACGACCGCAACCGGATAGTAATCGCCGAGAAAGCCGAAGACGATTCGGATAAGCCCTGCCTTAAGCTTTATTTTTACGATACGGCGGATAAGGTCAAAACACAGGTCGAAAACGCGCTTGACGACAGGGTGGTTTCCGTCCCGCTCAGCAGCCCCCGCGTCACCGTTTCGGACATTGACATGTCTACTCTTACAAATCTGACCTATTTCAAGCTGACGGACGAGGACGGCAAAAGCGTAATTTACCGCATGAACGTCAACTCCGATATTAAAAAGCTGAGCACTAAATCAAGCGTGGGAAAAATAATGACGCTTAAAAGCGACGACGAGCTTTTTTACGAGGATTCAAAAAACGATAACGTCATCCGTCTGGGCGGAAGGACTCTCAGAATCAACGGGGATAAAAAGTTAAGGATTCTGGGCGTCGACAGCGACGACAACGCATATTTCGCGTCATGCGAAAACGGCGAAACAAAGCTTATTTATTTCGGAAGCGTTCAGAAAGCCGACTGGAAAAAAATCAGCCTTATGGAGAATGTTAACATAAACGACATAACGATCGGCGCGGACGGCGGAGTATATTACGTCGACAAAGGTAATCAAACCATGAAAAACCTTCTGTCGGGCACCGAAACGGGTTTTAAGGGGCGTTTTATCGGCATATACAGCGGCGGTTTCCTGACGCAGTTCAACGGGAAAGTAACAGATAACGTTTTTTCAGGCTGATACGGTTTTTTACAGATAACATTAACGGAAGGCACACATGCCTTCCGTTTCAGACTGTAGACAAACTCTGTTTATGGTTTTCTGAGCGCCCTGCGTCTGCAGGCTCGTTTTTTAAAACTTGCTTTGCGCGAAACGAAGAGAGTGTGAACAAGTTTTTAAAAACTTAAATTTCGTCTTTTTCGGCGACATGTGCGTCGAAAAAGACACACTGTCAAGCCTGTTATGCAGGCTTGACGCGCTTTAGTCTCAAAACGAACCTGGTCGTTTTGAAGCGTGAAGACTTTGTCTTCACGCTGAAACGGAAGGCACGCATGCCTTCCGTTTTTATGTCCTCGGCTTTGTATAAGCAACGGTTTTTTAGACCTCCGCGGGTTTATATGTAAAATCGATGCGTCTTTTGTAGCTTCCCCTCAAATAGCGTATAAGGTAAATGACAAAGCGCAGCGAATTGTCCGCCACCATACAGCACCAGACGGCGTTGAGGCCGAGCCCCAGAACATTGACGCAGATCAACGTTGGAAGAATTCTCGCCACCCACATGGAAAACGCGCATGTATAGAATGGAGCCCTGGCATCGCCCACGCCCATAAAAATTCCCTCAAGGATAATCGAGACGCCGTAAAGCGGCTCCGAAAGAGCGACGATTCTGAGCGCGGACGCTCCGTGTTTAATAACGAACGCGTCGCTCGTGAATATAGACATAACAGCGGTCGAAAGCAAAAACAAAAGGCCGCCCATTACAATCATGATTGCCGCGTTCAGCATTATACTGCAAAGCGTCACGCGCGAAAGCTCTTTTTCGTCCCTCTTCCCTACCGAATTGCCCGCGAGCGTCGCCGCTGCGGCCTGCATTCCATACCCCGGTATGTAAAACGCCTGTTCAGCGGTTATGGCAATGGAGTGCGCGGCCAGTATTCCGGTACCAAGGCTAACAACCAGCGCTGAAAAAACAATCTGCCCGATGCAGGTGACGGAACGCTGCAGCAGTACCGGGAAACTTACGCTTACGCATTCGCCCATCACCTTTTTGTCGATTGCTACAGGCACGCCCACAGGATTTACCGATTCGTTTCTGAGCACGCTCAAAAACATCATTATTCCGCCGAGGCTGAAGGATACGGCGGTTCCTATCGCTGCACCCCTAACGCCGAGCCCCATGCCCGGAATAGTAATCGAAGCGTTAAAAAGCAAAGCCGCCCGTGTGGGATATATCAAAAAAAAGCAGAGCCCGATATTAACGATATTCATAAAGCCGTTTACAAGCATAGGAGTTCTCGTGTCTCCGGCGGCGCGAAGAACCGAGCCCTGAACCATACACAAAGAGCGAAAAATCATAGGAGCGCTGATAATTGAAAAATACATCGAGGCTTCGGCGGCTATGTCGTCTCCGGCGCCGAGCCAGGCAGGTATAAACGGGCTTAAAACAAGCGCCGCCGTTCCGAATGTCAGCCCGATAATAACGGCCATAAAAATGGACTGCATCGAGGCAACGCGCATTTTGTAATATTCTTTTGCGCCCGCCGCCTGGGAAATGCAGGCCAGAGCGCCGATTCCGGCGGCGAAAGGCGCGCTGTTCATAAACCAGTTAACGGAGCCCGTTAACCCGACAACCGCGGAGGCATGAGCGCTTATACGCCCGACCAAAGCCACGTCGACATACTGAACAGCCGTCTGAAGCGCAACCTCGACCACTGTTGGCCACGCCAGGTGCCAGATCGAGCGCGACATGACGAGCCTGTCATCAGTTTTATCTATAGTAATAGAAATTACCTCCAATAGAGAGATCTTGCGACTGTTTCTTCAGCAACGCCTGATAATAGTTCACAATAGTTGAATATACCATATTTTGTTTCACAGTGCAATATTTGCCAAAGCCAAATTGCTGTAAAAAGCATTTGCCGAAAGCGCAATTAGTACGCTGTCTTTACAAACGCGCCGTATTATGCAATAATTAATATATCTTGTTGGAAGGAAGTAGCCTTTTAATGCTGAAACAGTTCCGCAGCCGCCCGCTGGATGAGGCTGTCGAAAAAATTGAACACTATATTATAAAAAATAAACTCTCACCCCATACAAGGATGCCCTCCGAACGCGATATGTGCGATATGTGGGATATTAACAGAACCACCCTCCGCAGCGCCATACAAAGATTGACCCGCGAAGGAAAGGTTTACAGCCGCAGGGGCTCGGGTACTTTTGTCGCAACCGAGAAGCTTTTGTGCAACCTTCAGGATCTTAAAACAATTTCCGACGCCGCGCGAAGGTCGAACCGCAAGCTGAGCACCAAAGTTCTGGACACGAGGATAATTGAATGCCCGAAACAAATATCAAAAAAACTCTGCGTGCCCCTCGGTCATAAGATTTTCGTGCTGAACCGTCTGCGTTTGCTGGATAATATACCCGTATGCCTTGAGACGATGTATCTTAATTATGAGCGTTATCCCACCCTCGACAAGCACGATTTCTCCGTGGAATCGCTGTATCATGTTCTCGGCGAGGAATTCGGCACCAAAATTCAGCGCGGCGAACAAACCCTCAGCGTCACTTATTCCACCGAAGAGGAAAGTGCTTTTCTCAAGGTTCCGATTCAGACTCCGGTGTTTTTTTTAAGAGGCATATCTTTAGACTCGGACGACGTGCCTTTCGAATATTTCAAGAACATTTCCAGGTCAGACCAGATACGCTATGCAAGCGTGCTGAGAGAACATTCTTAAAAGGAGCTTTTTAATATGAAAGGCGTTAGTTATAAGGCTCCCATATACCTTCAGCTCAGAGAGGTTATCCGCAATAAAATCGAATCGGGAGAATATAAGCCCAGCATCACGATCCCATCCGAAAAGGAGCTTGCAGACACTTACGGCATAAACAGGCTTACTGTCAGAAACGCAATAGACGCCCTTGTAAAAGAGGGACTGCTTAAAAGGGTTCACGGAAAAGGCATCTACGTCATGAACAACAAGGTTAACCGCGATTTGGAGACGCTTGCCGGTTTCAGCCAGACCATGCACGAAAAAAATAAGCGGGCCTATGTAAAGGTGAGGGTCAAGCTGCTGCGTTTAGCCGGGGAAAAATACGGCTATATTTTCGGGATTTCACCCGAGGAAAAGCTGTTTTGCATCAAAAGAACCTGCTTTGCCGATGACGAGCCCGTTTCCCTCGAGGAGGTTCTTATTCCCTTCAAAGTATTGCCGGAGCTTGAAAAAATAGATGTTTCGGTTTTTTCAATGTATGAAATATATAAATTTTATAATATCGAGATAACAAAAGCTTACCAGACCGTCGATCTCGTCAGGCTTGACGCAAAGGAAGCAAAACTGCTGGGCGTCGAGCGAGACAGCTCAGTCATGCTTTTTGAGTCTATAAGCTATAATCAGGACAATGAGGTTATAGAATACTCGAAAAACTACACCCGCGGAGACCACTGCGACTTCATCGTCCATTACCACGGCGATACTGTCCGCGACGAAGGCGCTCCGGGCTAACTGACTGATCGGTGTTTTTAAAATAAAGAAAGCCGCTTATGCGGCTTTTTTATTATTTGTTTTCAAGTCCGAATTTTTTCTTGAAACGGTCAACGCGTCCGCCGGTATCAACCAGTTTCTGCTTCCCGGTAAAATAGGGATGACATTTCGAGCAGATTTCAACGCGGATGTCCTTTTTGGTGGAGCTGGTTTCAATAACCTCACCGCAGGCACATCTGATCGTGGTCTGCTGATATTTCGGATGAATTCCCTCTTTCAATTCGTTTCACCTCTTTTATCCTGCCATACAGTCGTAAAAGGATTTTAACATAAATCGCTTCAAAATGCAATCTTTTTTTCATTCCGTTCGATTTTAACCGCAATATCTTTGTCAAAAAACCAAAGCACCGTCTCCTTGACTTTTTTGCGCATTACACGCTCCATTGCGTAAGCGTATGCGGAAAGCTGCCTTTTGTAATTTTCAGCCTGCTTTTCGGCGTTTTGCAGCCTGTCCGTCTTAAAATCAATAATAACCAGCCCGTCGTTCTCCAAAAACAAGCAGTCTATGACGCCCTGCAAAAGGATTTCGCTGTCGTCGCCTTCGTCGCGCTGGATATCGAAAATATCCTCCGGCGGAGTAAGCACTGAAAACTGGAATTCACGGCTCACAGAACGAGACGCGATAAGCCTTCCACCGATCTCCGAACGAAAAAAGGCAAGAATTTTGCGCGGTTCAACCGCCATTCTCTGAGCTTTTGTCAAAAAGCCCTGCGATTCGAGGCGAATCAGGTCTTTTTCAATATCCGAAAGCCCTGTACAGCATTGAAAATCTATAAACTGCATTGCCATGTGGTGGGCTATTCCGCGCTCGAGGAAGGTAAGCTGCCGGTCTTTCTTAAAAATATCCGGCTTTTTTGCTGAAAGCCCCGCCTCCCCCGCGCCGCCCGGCCCAAAAAGCCCGTGCGAAAGCTCGGACGGCGTCAGCTTTGACGGCAGGGCCGCCGCTCTGCCGAATGGATATTTATACTCCATTGATAACTTTATTTCCTCTTCCGAAATCGTGAAAACCTCTTTCTCCCTTTTTGCCTCCTCCTCAAAAAGAATCGGCGCTTTAAGCTCCGAGCTGTTTATTACGCTAAGCTTTACTGCGGTTTGGGAGTTGTCCGCCAGCAGCGGCAGCAGAAGCCACATTGCCGGAGAATGCTGCTGCATCATAAAGCTCTCGTCCGGAACGTTTTCAATAAGCATCCGCGAGCCCTTTTTAAGCGCTTCGGCGGCATCCTGCAGGGCCATAGTCATAATCAGCTTTTCTTTTGCCCTGGTCATGCCGACATATAAAATTCTGAGCTCCTCCGAGAGCATTTCCTGCCGTAAGCTCTCCTCGACAGCCGAGCGCAAAAGCGTCGGGTATTCCACAACGCCGCCTTCGTCCTTACGGAAAAGCCCAATGCCGAGCCCCGGGTGCATAAGCACCCTGCCTCTTAGATCGTCCTCGTTAAACTGCTTGGCGCAG
>JAUZPW010000049.1 GCA_030705725.1 Bacillota bacterium | reverse complement strand
GCCTATCAACCGTGCGGAATTCCGACGTAATCATGGTTCTGGATCACGGCCGCATAATCGAGAGGGGAAGCCACGAAAAGCTGATTTCAGAAAAAGGCACCTACTATCAGCTTTATACCGGCGCGTTCGAGCTGGAATAGCCCTTTGGGCCGCAAAACGGAAAGCTTTATCCATATCAAGAGAGGCGCCCCATTTGTTAAACAGCAGGCTGCTGAAAACAAATGGGATGCTTTTTTATTTAATGTCTGCTGAACAAATCAAAAACCTTATAGCCGCGATTGTTAAATGTGTTTTTAATTTGTTCAGGTGCAAGGGTTTTTCGGCATTTAACGAAAAAATCTTGCACTTTGTATTTGAAACTTAAGCTTCAAATACAAACAGACAGTCAATCAATGCATCTGAAATAGCAAAACAGGTTTGTTTTGCTACTAAAAGTCCGCATTTCGCGGACTTTAACAAATGCGATTTGAAAATCGCATTTGTTAAGTGGACATTATTTTTCTTCGGTCGCCCGGTTAAAAGATGCGGGCTGCGAACAGCAGGAGAACCAGAGCGCCGAGCGCTATACGGTACCATCCGAAAGCTTTGAAGCTGTGCTTTTTTATATAGCCCATCAGGAACCGGATTGCGAGCACTGAAACCAGGAAGGCGACCGCCATTCCGGTTAAGAGGACGGCCGTTTCGAGACCCGTAAAGGCAAAGCCGAACTTACAGATTTTCAGCAGGCTTGCGCCGAGCATAACGGGCACCGCCAGAAAAAAGGTATATTCGGCGGCGGTTTTTCTTGAGACCCCTATTAAAAGGGCGCCGACAATAGTCGCTCCCGAGCGCGAGGTGCCCGGAAACACGGCGGCTATAAGCTGGAAAACTCCGATCAAAAGCGCCGTTCTATAGGATATTTCAGAAATTGATACGATGTCGGGCCTTTTGCCCCTGTTATAGTTTTCAATGATTATGAAGAGAATACCGAAAAGTATCAGCATTATGGAAACGGTCTGGTAATTATAAAACAGCGCGTTCAGTTCGTCATCCCACAGGATGCCGACAACAGCGGCCGGCAAACAGGAGACGATAATTTTGAGCCACATTGAAAGAGTATCTTTTTTGATTCCAAAACCGTTTTTCAAAGAAAAAGGGATGAGCTCATTCCAATAAAGCACCACTACCGATAAAATCGCGCCCAGCTGGATTACGACTAAAAACATTTCCATAAACGCGTCGCTCATATTGAACTTTACGAACTGGTTAACCAGAATCATATGCCCCGTGCTGCTGATCGGAAGCCATTCGGTGACGCCCTCGACAACGCCCAAAAAGGCTGCCTTTAATATTTCTGCGATATACATTATTACCTCCTGTATACATTCTGTTTATTTTTACGGCTGAAGTCTTTCATTCATGCAAAAAGTTAGCGAGAAAACTTCCGGATCAAAGGAGAAAATAGCTGAAAAGCATTATGGCCGAATCTTGCAGGCCATGGGCAATTGAGACGGACAGAAGAGAGCAGTCTTTGATTCTTGACAGGGAAAGCCCATAGAAAAGGCCGATTACGGAGGTTGTCAAAACCTGGAGAACATTATGGTTATGCGGGTAATGCCACAGCCCGAAAAGCACCGACGAGAGGACTAAGGCCGCCGTTTCCGAATGAAACGCCGCATCGAGGCGCCTCATGAAATAACCCCTGAAAATGAACTCCTCGCCGAAGCCCACAAAAAGAAAATCAAAGAACAAGTAAAAAGCAAGCCTTCCCGGTGTCGTACACTTAAAACTCAGCACCTCTGATTTATCTGTGCCAAGAAGCAGGGGAAGAATAACGGTGAGACCGAAAATAACCAAAAAAATACCGATGCCTGCAAAAAGCTGACTTTTTATTTCGCCTTTTTTATAGCCAAGCTCCGAAAACGTGATTTTTTTTGCCAAGCAGATCAGGTAAGGTATAGCGGTCATTGCGGCATATACCAGAATTGTTAAAGCTATTTTGAGAGGAACGGTATTGCCCAGCTTAACAATATTATCCGAAAAACCGGCGAGGGCACATATTGCGATAAAAACCGCGGCAAGCTCCGCGCAGACGCGAACCTTTTCTTTCACTGATCAACCCTCCGAATTTGCGTCCTGATACAAACGGCCGTTTCTGCGAGCGTGGGCCTTATGGTCTGAATTATAACATACAGTGCGGCTTTTCGTCATTAAAGAATATTCCTCGAAAAATCTTAAAATCAGCAAATAGAAGCCGATATAACATATAGGATATGATTTGTCCGTATCCGCGGCTTAAGCCGGGAAGATCGGATAAGAAAGGAGTTTGCAGATGGTTACAGATGCAAGCGGAAATATGCTTAAAAAAAGTATATTTATTTTTTTTGTTTAGATGAAAAAATCGTTACTTAAAACATCAGGTAATATTAAACTTTCCGGCAATTTTGACATATTTACTTTTGACAGCGCCGGTACGGAGGGTTAACACATGAAAAGAAAATCAAAATTCAGAAGCCTTAAGACTAAAATGGTCCTTTACATGACGGGCCTCGTTATAGTAATTTGCACGGGGCTTGCGTTGATCTCTTATAATCTGTCGTCTTCGGCGTTAATGGATGCCGCCGATCAGTCGATGCAGAAGATCGCCGAGCAGGGCGCCGGCATAGTCGACGAACGTATCCAAGGCTATTACAATCAGCTCGCGGCTCTCGCCACAAACGATCTGCTGAAAGAGCCGGGAAACAATAAAAAAGAAATAAATCAGCTTTTGGGCAGGCTTTCCGTAGAATGGGGCTACAAAACCGTTTTCATGGCGAACACCCAAGGCATAACCATGGACAAAAATATCGATATTTCCGAAAGAGAGTACTTTAAAAACGCGGTAGCCGGCACGAACACGATTTCAGACCCGATTGTCAGCAAATCCGATAAAACGATGTCGGTTTTTATAGCCGTCCCGGTGCTTGGCTACAGCAGAAGCGTGATCGGTGTTATTGTGGCCAATTTGGACGGCAATGAGCTGAGCAAAATGATTTCGGATATTACTTTCGCCAAAACCGGCAAAGCTTACATGATAAACAAAGACGACGTAACAATCGCACACAGCAATGAGGAAGTCGTCCTGAATCAGGAAAAAACCTTTGATATGCTTAAATCCGATCCTCAGCTTGCGCAGCTTGCGGAACTCGAGAAAAAAATGTGCGCGGGCGGCAAAGGGACGGGCCAATATACATATAAGGGCGTAACAAAAGATATGGCATACGCGCCGGTCGGAATTGCCGGCTGGTCTTTGGCGCTTGCCGCACCCAAAAAAGAAGTCTATGAGTCTATAAATAAGCTAAGCGCCAGCATAGCTTTTTGCAGCGTCATTTTTATTATCTTAAGTATTCTTATGGCTTATTATATTTCAAACAGCATTGCTAAACCCCTGAAGATGGCGGCGGCGAGCGCCGAAACTTTGGCCAAAGGCGATTTTTCAATTGATATTCCCGAAAGCTTCCTTAAAAGAAACGACGAAATCGGAAATCTCGCGGTGTCGTTTAAGGGTCTGACCGAAGGCTTAAGCCGGCTGCTTTCCAACGTGATCGGAGCATCGGATCAGGTTGCGGCGGGCTCGAGGCAGGTTTCGGATTCAAGCATTCTGCTTTCGCAGGGGGCGACCGAGCAAGCAAGCTCAATTGAAGAATTATCGGCTTCCATGGAGGAAATTTCATCCCAAACCGTTTCAAACGCTGAAAATGCGAACAAGGCCAAAGCTTTTGTCGACAAAGTCACGTCAAGCGCCGAACAGGGCAACAGCCAGATGAAGGATATGCTTACGGCGATGGATGATATAAACTCCGCTTCCAGAAATATTTCGAAAATTATTAAAGTAATAGACGATATTGCTTTCCAGACAAATATACTGGCGCTTAACGCAGCCGTCGAGGCGGCCAGGGCCGGACAGTACGGCAAGGGGTTTGCCGTCGTCGCGGACGAGGTGCGCAACCTTGCGGCCAGGTCGGCAAACGCTGCAAAAGAAACAACGGAGCTGATCGAGGGCTCGGTTAAAAAGGCCAACGGCGGCATGGAGCTCGCCCAAAAAACCGCCGATGCGCTTAACAAAATTGCAAGCGAAGTTTCCAATGTTTCCGAAGTTATCAACGGAATAGCGGTTGCATCAAACGAGCAGGCGGAGGGCATCAAACAGATTAACCAGGGAATTATGCAGATCTCCCAGGTAGTGCAGACAAACTCTTCAACCTCGGAGGAAAGCGCTGCGGCCAGCGAGGAGCTTTCCTCGCAGGCAGTACTCCTGAAAGAGCAGGTTTCCAAATTTAAGCTGAAAAAAGCCGGGATTAAAGATGCCAGCATTAAAGATACCAGCATTAAAGATACCGGCATTAAAGACACCGGCATTAAAGACATGGGGAACGAAGAACGCGATACAAAAGAGCCGGAGATCAAAAAACCAAAAAGCAGAAAACCTAAAGTTCCCGCGGGGCTAGTTTCCAATATTAAAAAACTTCACAAAAAGGTAAAGCGGTAAAAAAATGGCAGACACGAAAGTGTCTGCCTTTTCTTATTTAATATTATGAAAAGACCGGCAATGAAAAGTCTTATAATTTTTTTTCAAACAAGAAGAACAGACCTTTTCTGAAAAGCACTTCACCAACCTTTTTATAACCGAGTTTTTCATAAAGCCTTAAAGCGGCTGGATTTTGAGAAAACGCGTCGAGCCTCACCGCTTCTATGTTTTCGTTTCTAAACGTATCCTCAATATATTTCATTGTTTGCGTGCCAACTCCTTTATTTTGGCAAGCCGGATTTACACATAAACGATGAATGACGGAATAGCGAACATTATCGTATTGCCAGTCGCCGGTCTCATATTCCTTATTATGCATCGGGTTGAGCGTAAATACAGAAACAATACTATTACCCGAAAACCCAATGTACAGCTCTTTATTCCTGATATCTGCTTTAACGATGCTTTCTGAGGGGTAAACTTCATCCCACTGATGAATCCCAAGCTCATCCATGCGCTTAACGGCAGCCTCATAAACTTGCATGATATTCTTTAAGTCATTTTGCGCGGCTTTTCTGAAATTTACAGCTTGTTCTTTACTTTTTTCATACAGGTACAGAAAAAAACCGTCTGCTTCGGGCTTCGTTTCGCCTGTTTTCCTAAAACCCAGCTTTTCGTAAAAATGATGGTTCCTGAAGCTTTTGTACGGCGTTTCAAGAGTCCATTTATTGTATTCCGGGAACGCGTTAAACAAAAACTCCACTGCTTTAGTCCCGATCTTTTTATTCTGATATGCCTGTATTATGTACAAAGCACCGAGATGGCAATGCTTTTTGCCGAGCAGAAAGACGCACATGCCGCCGACGACCGTATCGCCGTCAAGAATCTTAAAATAACGCACTTTTTCGTTTTCAAGCGTTTCAATCTGCTTATCTATGGAATCATATTCAGGCGGGCCGTAGCCGTAAATATTTACGTCCCATGAAAACGCGTCCTTCTTGGCGGAGACGAGCTTTTCCGCGTCCTCTTTGCCCGCTTTGGCTATTGTAATCATTGCGGAGCACTCCTTTTACAATATATTTGATTTGTCCTAAATTGTTATTGCTTTTAATTTTAACATTGAATATAATTGGAAATATATTACATATTTTTTAATGCCCTAGCCTTACCTTAACTGTCAGTAAAGGAGAATTTTTATGCCGGATAAAACATCGGCGCTGGACAAGCTGGTTAACGATTTAAAAGAGCTGGGGTTTAATGACCCCAGAATTTCCGAAAGCACTGTTTCTAAATTATCTGAACTCGATAGCTTCGGAATCTGCGACGGCGGCTGTATTGCCATATCGCCCGTTCCGCCATGCGATGCCTGCTGCGTATCAAAAAGCCCCGCATAGGATCTTTTCAAACAAAACTTTTCAGCGGAACATAAAAGAAACGTAGTTTCAGTCGGAGGGCTAGGGCAATTTTTACTAAACAAATATTGGAGGTGGCGGAATGCAACCGCGCAGTTATCTGCGTCTTAAAAACTCTGTAAGAATCAAAAAATATACGGGGTTTTGCGTGGCAATGGATGTGGTGTCAGGAAATCAGAAATATATTTCGCCGTTAATGGGGTTTATATTAGCGTTATGCGACGGGACCAAAAGAACTGAGGATATAATATATATATTGTCAAAGCTTCTTAATAAAGAGGCCGGACAGATCGAAGAAGGCATAGACAAAAAAATAAACGATTTATTGCCTTTTATTGATATGAGCGGTGATGAATTCAGGCAGCCGACAAGATACAAGCCTGAGAATTTTATATTTAATTATAATAATTATTCTTATGATTCCGCCAGAGGCAAGGCTTTACTGCCATTGAAAACTCCAACGGTAATGACAATTGCGTTGACGAACAGATGCAATTTTGAATGTATTTATTGCTTCAAGTCATCCGGCAGAGGCTATAAATGCACGGACGAATTAGGCACGGAAGAGTGGATCGACGTAATACGGCAGGCAAAGGAGCTTGATATATTAAAATGCAATGTCACGGGAGGAGAGCCGATATTGCATCCGGGCTTTTTCGAAATAATAGAACGTTTGACAGAGGCGGATATTTTTCCTTATATCAGCACTAACGGCTCTTTAATAACCAGGGCATACGCAAGCCGCCTGTCGGGCCTGGGAATCGGCATAATGCAGATAAGCTTGGACGCACCCTGCGCGGATATTCACCACAAAATGAGCAGGAGCGCCGACACATTCGACAAGGTTATAGACGGCATCAGGTATCTGCGGGAGGCTAACGTAATTGTCAGAGTAAAAAGCGTTATTACACCCCTGAATTATAAGGAAACAGGGCGGCTGATCGATCTGTGCGCTTCATTGGGAGTAAGCAGCATAACCCTGGACAAGTTTAATCCCGGTTATGGCGGGAGGGGGGCAAATGAATTGATATTAGATTCACAAATGGCGGAATATACGGGTAAATGCATCGAGCAGAAAACGGCTCAATACAATGATTCTATTTTGATTTACTCCGGCCTTAAATCACTTAGCTGGAAAGACGAAAGCGATATTACCGCCTGCGGCGGATTGTACAGCGCGTTCGCGATCCAGCCGAACGGGAATATGGCGGTATGCGAGCAGCTCGATCTCGATGAGCTGACGCTCGGGAATGTGAGGGAGCAGCCGATTGCGGAGATGTGGGGATCGGATAAAGCGATAAATATATTGAACCCGGACCCATCCAGGTTTATCGAGCCATGCAGGAGCTGTGAGTACCTGGGAAAATGCCGCACGGGTTGTTTTTCGCATACATTGCTTTACGATAAAAATTTATATGCCCCGGACCCGTCGTGCTGGAAAATACATCTAGATAAAAATCCTTTAAACCCTATACAAATCTGACGCTTCTGAAAACCTTATCTGAGATGCTGATCGGTATCGTAGAAATCTTTCCAGGGGTCCACGCCGCCGATCCTCGACAGCGCGTCAGACATACCGACGCCATCGGGAGCCACTGTGTCAAGCTCATCCCACGCTATGGGCATTGATACGCGGGCTCCTTTTCTTGATCTGATGGAATAGGGGGCAATACTCGTGGCTCCTCTGCCGTTTCTGATCCAATCGATGAAAATCTTGTTTTTCCGCTTTTCCTTTCTGACGTTGCTTGTATAGAGGTCGGGCCACTTCTGTTCCATCACTTCGGCGGTTCGTCTGGCAAAATCGTGAAACGTGTCCCAATCGGCAAGCGGCTTGAAAGGAACGACCACATGGTATCCCTTGCCGCCGCTGGTCTTGAGGTACGATTTTAGCGAAAGCTCGTCGAGAAGGCTTTTTATATCTTTCACGCCCCGGCGCACCTGCTCAAGGGCCATGCCCTCGTCCGGGTCCAGGTCGAACACCATCATATCCGGCTTCTCAAGGCTTTCCACCCGGCTTCCCCAGGTATGAAACTCAAGCGTGCCCATCTGCGCTTCCGCTATGAGGCCGGTCTCGTCCGAGATATAGAAGTAATCATCCATTCCTCCGCCGCTGTTTTGTATCGGGATGGTGACGATACCTTTATTATCCGGGCCGGGGTGCTTTTTAAAAAAGCAGGTTGAGGATATGCCCTTAGGACAGCGCACAATGCTTAAGATTCTGCCGCCGACATACGGCATCATGCGTTTAGATACCTCCGCGTAATAGCGCACGATCTCCGCTTTTTTTATTTCGGGGTCTTCAAATATCACCTTGTCGGGGCTTGAAACCGTTATTCCGCCGACGACGATGCTGCCGTCCGCTTTTGCCGCGCTCTTAAAATCTTCCGAGGGTAACTCCTCCTCTTTTTTATTTTGATCCTGCCGCTTTTCATCGTCCGCTGTTTCCCTGATTACGGACTTAGGGTCCTTATCCGTCCGCAGACCCTTGAAGCTTGCCTGTCTCAGATAATTATCCCCGGTCCACTCGGCAAATTTGATTTCCGCGACCAGAACGGGCTCAAGCCAGGTTGTTTTTTCGTTTGATTTTGCCGCGGGCGCCTGCTTAAAAGGGCTCGATTCCCTTTTTATGCCTTCGAATTTTTCTTCGAGCTCTTTCATGCCGCGCGCGGATAGCCCGGTTCCGGCGCGTCCGGCAAAGATAAGCTCGTCCCCTT
>JAUZPW010000048.1 GCA_030705725.1 Bacillota bacterium | reverse complement strand
TACTGTCGCTCGTGATTATTTCGAACCGATATTTTATCCGCTCCATTCTGCACCCGATCCTCCGCCTTAACGAAGCCGCGAAGGAAATAGCGAAAGGGCATTATAACGTAAGGCTCGAAAAAGAATATGACGATGAAATCGGCGAGCTTTGCGATACGATTAATTTTATGTCGGAGGAAATAAACCGCGCCGAAAAGGTTAAAAACGATTTTATCTCGTCGGTGTCGCATGAGCTCCGAACTCCGCTGACCGCGATCGGCGGCTGGAGCGAAACGCTTATGGCAGACGGTCTCAGCAACGTAAACGAAGTCATTCACGGCCTTGAAATCATAAATAAGGAAGCCGGGCGGCTTTCCCAGATGGTCGAGGAGCTTTTGAGCTTTTCGCGCATCGAGAGCGGCGACTTGAAGCTCAGAGTGGAGCCTTTCGACCTTTGCGGCGAATTGTCCGACGCGATATATATTTATTCCGATATTTTAAGGCGCGAGAGCATCGAGCTTTCCTATGAGGAGCCGGACGAGCAGGTTATAATAAACGGCGACCGCGACCGTCTAAAGCAGGTTTTCATAAACATAATCGACAACGCCGCCAAATACGGGCGCGAGGGCGGCAAAATCGAAATCAGGGCAAAGGTTGAAAACGGTAACGCGTCAGTCAGCATCCGCGACTTCGGCGTCGGAATCCCTGCGGAGGAGCTGCCGTTCGTCAAGGATAAATTTTATAAAGGCAGCTCAAAGCGCAAAGGCACCGGAATCGGTCTCGCGGTGTGCGATGAAATCGTCAGGGTTCACGGCGGAAGTCTTGAAATCAAGAGCAAATTGGGCGAGGGCACAACCGCCGTCATTACTCTGCCGCTCTATGTTCCGCCAACGCTGTCCGCTATTGATTCTTAAAAGGAAAACTGGTAAACTCAAATTAATTGGAGTTGATTTTTATTGTCGGATAAACAGGTCACCCGCACAACCATAGGCGGACAGGCGCTTATTGAGGGAATTATTATGCTCGGCCCCGAAAAATCCGCGATCGTAGTCCGGAAATCGAACGGAGAGCTGGAAATAAAAGAAGAAGCCGCGGGCACATACCAAAAAAATGCCATTTTGCGTTTGCCTTTTATCAGGGGAATCGTCAACCTGTGCACGTCGATGAAACGCGGAATTCAAGCGCTTAACTTTTCGGCGCAGTTTTTTGAGGAAGGCGGCGAGGAAGAGCTCTCGCGGTTTGAAAAGTGGCTGAATAAAAAATTCGGTTCTGAAAAAATCGAGCAGTTCGCAATGCGCTCAGCCCTCGTGCTCGGTGTGATAGTGCCGATTGTTTTATTCATTCTGCTTCCCACACTGGTAGCGGGAGCGGCGCCAAAGCAGTTTTCCGAAAACCATATTTTCAGGAACCTGATGGAGGGCGTTCTGCGCATCGTGATTTTTATCGGATTTATCTGGTCCGTATCGAGGACCAAGGATATAAAGCGCACCTTCGCATACCACGGTGCCGAACATAAGTCGATCCACTGTTACGAATCAGGCAGTCCGCTCACCGTTGAAAACGCGCAGAAATTTCCCCGGCAGCATCCCCGCTGCGGCACAAGTTTCCTTTTTGTCGTTATGATAATAAGCATTCTTCTTTTTTCGCTTGTCCCCTGGACAAACCCGTTTTTAAGGATGCTTTTCAGGCTTTTGCTTCTGCCCTTCGTGATCGGCATCGCCTATGAAATAAACAGATATGCCGGAAGGCATGACAACCAGCTTACAAAAATCCTGCGCGCGCCCGGTTATTGGCTTCAGCTTCTTACCACAAACGAGCCTGACGACTCCATGCTTGAAGTCGCCATCGAAGCGCTTCGGCGCGTTATTCCGTCTGTTCAGGGAGCGGACAAATGGTAGTCAAAAGCCTGAACGACATTTATCTTGACCTAAGAAGCGAGCTGAAAAAAGAAAACCGAATGCAGGCCGAAATGATAGCGCGAGAAATTTGCTCTTTCGGCGCGTCGATACAAAAAGACGCGTTTGAGGCTTCAAAAAACCTTTTTTTATCGGAAGAAAGCATTACCAGCATATATGCCCTTTTCGAAAGATTCAGAAATGACGAGCCCCTCCCCTATATAATCGGGGAATGGGAATTTTACTCCCTGACGTTTAAGACGCCACCCGGCGTTTTGATACCGCGTGCCGATACCGAAACGCTAGTCGCGGCGGCGCTCAAGGCCACCGATAAGGACCCCCCGTCCCGCGTTTTGGACCTTTGCTGCGGCACCGGCTGCGTCGGCATCGCGTATATAAAAAACAGGCCCGGCGTCAAGGCTGTGCTGGCGGATATTTCCCCGGCCGCCATAAGGGCCGCGAAGGACAACATCGAGCTGCACAATCTTTCGGGCTCGGTCTACGCGCTCTATCTGGACGTGTTAAAGGGAAGCGACCCCGTTTACGGCAAATTTGATCTTATATTGTCAAACCCGCCTTACATCAGAACAGACGAAATAACGACCCTTGACCGTTCGGTCAGGGATTTTGAGCCGCATACGGCGCTTGACGGCGGCGGCGACGGGTTTCTTTTTTACCGTGCCATCGCTGATAAGTGGAAAACGTCGCTCAATCCCGGCGGGCAGCTTTTCGTGGAATGCGGCATAAACCAGTCGGACGAGGTAAAATCCATATTAAAGCACGAGAACTTCAAGACGATCCGCGTTTATAAAGATTTAAGCGGCATACCCCGCGTCGTATCAGGCCGTATTTAATTTTATCGGAATGGAGCTATTACTATGATAGACAAAAAGAAAGCGCTTGAAACCGCTCTTTTGCAGCTTGAAAAGCAGTATGGAAAAGGCGCCGTCATGCGGCTCGGCGAGCATAGCTCGCTTAATGTCGAGGCGATTCCGACAGGCTCCATGTCCCTTGACATGGCTCTCGGCATCGGCGGCGTTCCCCGCGGGCGTATAATTGAGATTTACGGGCCGGAATCATCGGGAAAAACCACGCTCGCTCTTCATATCGTGGCTTCCGCTCAAAAAAGCGGCGGAGAGGCCGCGTTTATCGACGCGGAACACGCGCTCGACCCTACTTACGCGAAAGCGCTCGGCGTAGACATCGACAGCCTTCTGGTCTCACAACCGGATAACGGCGAGCAGGCGCTTGAGATAGCCGAAGAGCTCGCGCGAAGCGGGGCAATCGACGTAATCGTCGTGGACTCCGTGGCGGCGCTTGTACCCCGCCTTGAAATCGAGGGCGAAATGGGCGATCCGTTCGTCGGGCTGCAGGCAAGGCTGATGTCTCAGGCGCTGCGCAAGCTTGCGGGAGCCGTCGCGAAATCGGGCTGCATAGTTATTTTCATAAACCAGCTCCGCGAAAAAATAGGCGTTACTTACGGCAACCCCGAGGTCACGACCGGCGGACGTGCGCTTAAGTTCTACGCCAGCGTCAGAATCGAGGTCAGGCGTACCGAGCATATTAAAAACGGCAGCGAGCTTTTGGGCAGCCGCACAAGAGCCAAGGTCGTTAAAAATAAAATCGCTCCTCCCTTTAAGGAAGCGGAGTTTGACATTATGTACGGCGAAGGCATCTCCCATTTAGGCGAGCTTGTGGACCTCGGCCTTAAGTACAATCTGGTTCAGAAAAGCGGAGCCTGGTTCTCGATGGGTGAAATCCGACTCGGCCAGGGCCGCGACAACGCCAAGACGTATTTTAAGGAGAATCCGGACGCAGCTGGTAAGCTTGAAGCAGAAATCCGCGAAAAAATGAAGGAGCCCGCAGCCGCTAAAAAAGAAAGCCCAGCGGCAGTTCCGCAGAAAGCGGCCCCGGCGCCGTCAAAGTCCGCCGTAAAGACCGGCATTTCTGTTGACGCCGACGATTTTGAAGGCTAGTATGACTGTCGATTCTTCAAAAGAAGCGTTAAAACGCGCCGGTTATATGCTCTCGCGCAGGGCGTATTCGAAGCGCGAGCTTTTTGAGGGTCTTACCGAAAAGGGGTTCTCGGACGACGACGCGTACTCGGCGGTGTCAAAGCTTTCGGAGCTTAATGTTCTTGACGACGCTAAATACGCGGAGTCTTTAATCAGGAATTATACCATGCGCGGCTACGGCATGCTCCGCGTTCGGCAGGAGCTTATAAAGCACCGTATCCCGCGCGAAATAATTGACGAATTAATAAACGAAAATGACGCGCAGGATGAGCTTGTGTGCGCGCTTATAAGGAAGCGTCTCCGCGGCAAAACCCCGGACAGGAATGAATTAAAACGCGTTTCAGGTTTTTTGGTTAGGCGCGGTTTTTCCTTTGAGCAGATTTCGTCGTCTATCAGGAAGGTTTTCGGCGAAGCTGAATACTATGAATAAATGATTGGAATGAAAACATCTCCTTATGGCTATTAAAGTATCCCTGATCTCGCTGGGCTGCCCGAAAAACCAGATAGATTCCGAGCGCATGCTGGCGGAGCTTAAGACAGCCGGCATGAAAATCGTGAAGAAACCCGAAAACTCGGACGTTGCGATCGTCAACACCTGCGGTTTTATCGAAAGCGCCGCGCAGGAAGCCCTTTCCGAGATTTTCGCGCTCGCTTCCCTTAAAAGCATGGGGAAATTAAAAAAGATAATCGTCACGGGCTGTCTCCCTGAACGTTACAAAAACGATTTTCTGAGCGAGCTGCCCGAGGTTGATTTTGCACTCGGAGCCGGCAGCTACCATAAAATAAAAGACGCCGTCCTTTCCGTAATGAAGGACGAAAGGTCGTGTTGTTTCGACGACTCAGGCAAATCTCCCTTAAATGGCGAACGGGTTTTGCTGTCTCCTTCCTACACGGCATATCTGAAAATCGCCGAGGGCTGCGACAACCATTGCGCCTACTGCGTTATCCCCTCGATCCGCGGCCCTTTCAGGAGCCGTACCGAGGAAGACATATTAAAAGAAGCCGAATCGCTTTCCCAAAGCGGCGTTAAGGAGCTTATCCTTGTCGCTCAGGACCTCACCCGCTACGGGCTTGACCTTTATAAAGAACGCGCTCTCCCTTCCCTGCTTAAAAAGCTTGCCGCCGTTTCCGGCATAAAATGGATAAGGCTGCATTACCTTTATCCCGATGAAATCGACGACCGCCTTTTGGATTTGATTGCCGAAAACGAAAAAATACTCCCCTATTTTGATATTCCAATACAGCATATAAACGACAGAATCTTAAAATCAATGAACCGCCGGGGCGACAGTGCCTATATCAAGGCTCTGTTCAGTAAAATACGCAAAAAGGTTCCTGGCGCCGTAATCCGAACAAGCATAATCGTCGGCCTGCCCGGAGAAACCGAAGAAGAATTCGGCGAGCTCTGCGCTTTTCTTAGGGAAGCGAAGCTGCCGCGCGCGGGGGTGTTCCCCTATTCAATGGAAGAAGGCAGCGCCGCGGCGCTGATGGAAAATCAGGTTGACGACGAAACAAAATCGCGCCGCCTTGAGCTTGTTCAGAATATCCAGATTACCGTAATGGAAGAATATAACGAAAGCTGTCTGGGAAAAACGCTTACTGTTTTATGCGAGGGTTTCGACGCGGATACGGAGCTTTACTGCGGCAGGTCGTTTGCCGATTCGCCTGAAATCGATCCGAAAGTGTTTTTTGAATCTTCTCCCCCGCCGCTGCCGGGCCAGTTTGTTAAGGTTATAATAACCGGCGCGGTTGATTCCGATTTGACAGGCAGAGCGATAAAACAGGATGGTGAGCTTAATTTATGACCGCCGCAAACACGATAACGCTTACACGTATTGCGCTTATCCCTCTTTTCATCATATTTTTGTATGTTGATTTGCCGTACGCAAACCTGATAGCCCTGCTTATTTTCAGCATTGCCAGCCTTACGGACGGAATCGACGGCTACATCGCCCGAAAATACAACCAGGTGACGAATTTCGGAAAGTTTATCGACCCGCTTGCCGACAAGCTGCTCGTCACCGCGGCGATGCTCATATTCGTGGAAAAGGGCCGGATGCCCGCCGTTATGGCGGTAATTATCCTGTCCCGCGAATTTATCGTGACCTCCCTGCGCGTCGTGGCGATCTCTCAGGGCAAGGTTATCGCGGCGGCCCGTTCCGGAAAAATAAAAACGGCGACGCAGATAGCGTGTATCATCGTAATGCTTTCCCCGTTTGCCTCGTTTGTGTTTCTGGGCCTGAAGCTTAACGATATAGCCGTTTGGGCAATGACGCTCGTCACCCTTTATTCGGGCTACGATTATCTAAAAAACAGCGCCTACCTGATAACGGGCGAGACCTCTAATAATTAGAAGGCAGGAGATTAGTATGAAAGTTTATAACTCCCTCACAAGGAAAAAAGAGGAGTTTATCCCGTTAACCCCCGGAGAGGTCAAAATGTATTCCTGCGGGCCGACGGTTTATAATTATTTTCACATGGGCAACGCGCGCCCGTTCATTATTTTCGATGTCCTGCGCCGCTATCTCGAATACTGCGGCTTAAAGGTTACTTTTGTCCAGAATTTCACCGATATAGACGACAAGGTTATTAAGCGCGCGAACGAGGAAGGCACAACCTACGATAAAATCTCGGAGCGCTATATAGAAGAATACTTTACAGACGCCAAGGGTCTCGGCATAAAACCTGCTACGGTACACCCGAGGGCAACCGAAAATATAGAGGAAATAATAAAAACGGTCAAGACCCTCGAGGATAAGGGCTATGCCTATGCCGCCGACGGCGACGTCTATTTCAGAACGAGGAAATTCGAAGGCTACGGCAAGCTTTCCCACCAGCCGATAGAGGATCTGGAGTCCGGCGCGCGCATCGACGTGAACGAGAAAAAAGAGGACCCCCTCGATTTCGCGCTCTGGAAAGCGGCGAAACCGGGCGAACCGTTCTGGGAATCGCCCTGGGGCAACGGGCGGCCCGGCTGGCACATCGAATGCTCGGCAATGGCTAACCGCTACCTTGGCGAGACCATAGACATTCATTCGGGCGGCATAGATCTCTGCTTCCCGCATCATGAAAACGAGATTGCGCAGAGCGAGGCGTGCTCGGGAAAGCCGTTTGCCCGCTACTGGATGCATAACGCGTTCTTAACGATCGATAATCAGAAAATGTCCAAATCCCTCGGCAACTTTTTTATGGTGAGGGATGCGGCTAAGCAATACGGTTATCAGCCCCTCCGGCTTTTTATGCTGTCCGCGCATTACAGAAGCCCGCTTAATTTTTCCGCCGAATCGCTCGAGCAGGCAAAGGCGGCGCTTCTGAGGCTTCATACCGCTTTTTCAAATCTTGAATTTCTTCTTGAGAGCGAGGAATCCGAGAATCCGGAAGGCGCCGATAAATTAATTGCAAGCTTCCCCGCCTACCGCGAGCGTTTCTGTGAAGCGATGGAAGACGATCTTAACACCGCCGACGCCGTTTCCGTCATATTCGAGCTGGTTCGGGAGCTGAATACCGTTTTTGTCGGCAAAGGGGCTCAGAAAGCCTCGGTCAGAGCATCGCTCGACTTTTTGACCGAGCTTTGCGATGTTTTAGGCCTGTCTCCCCAAAAAGAAGGCAAAACGCTCGATGCTGAAATCGAAGCGCTGATTGAAGACCGTGCCAGGGCAAGAAAAGAAAAGAACTTTAAGGAAGCGGACCGCATCCGCGACGAGCTTAAAGCGCGCGGGGTGATCCTTGAAGATACGCCTCAGGGCGTCAGATGGCATCTTCAGGAAAGCAAATAAGTAAAATAAAAACATCAGGCTTCAAAGTTCAAAGTTAAGCCTGATGTTTTATTTATTGAGCCGTTTAGCTCCTGTTTTAACTGCCGTAATCCTCAAGCATTGAGGCAAGCTCTTCGTCCGAGCCGACCACCACACCTTTTTCGAATGCCTCCCGGTCAGCGTCTCTCAGCGTCCTTCCGTCTATCCCCGTTACATAAAGCGGGGAATCCTGGGCAGACGCGTCATAAACCGCAACGTTTCCGTTATACATTTTCATTATATATTTGCCCTCGGCCTCTTTTTCCTCGGCAGCCGGGCTTTCTTTCTGTTCCTGCGCATGGGGGGCCGAAATACTGCTGTTCGGCGTGTTCATTTTTTTATCCGGCAGAACAGCCAAAATAACCGCCGTAAATAAAAGTGCCGCTACTGAAAGCGTGGCCGCCAGCAGATACCCGTTTTTTTCTTTGTATCGCACCGTTTCACCGCCTTTGCTTCCTATTTTTCCCTCTTAATAACGGCCTTATACCCGGGTTCGCTATTTTTTTATAAAAAATTCGCTATTCTATGCTATAATATAGAATGCAGCCCTCTCTATGAAAGGAGAATCCGCTTGAATAAAAAATCAAAAAGCAATATGCGGCCCGCGCTGCGTGTGGTTTCGTTTATTATTTTTACTATGCTGCTTATAGGCATTTTGTGCACGGCTATCTGCGGCGTGGCATTTGCCGTTTACATCAACAAATACATCAATCCGACTATCGATATCGACCTTGACAGCTTTCGCCTTAACTTTACCAGTTTTGTCTATTATACGGACAAGAAAACGGGAAAGCCCACGGAGCTTGAGCAGCTTTATGGCACTGAAAACAGAGTCTGGGCAAACTACGATGAGATACCCGACAATTTAAAAAATGCTTTCGTTGCGATTGAGGACGCCAGATTTTTCAGGCATCACGGCGTGGATTGGAAACGCACCATAGGCGCTACCCTCGGCTGGTCCGGCTTAGTTCCGAACTTCGTCGGCGGCGGCTCAACCATTACTCAGCAGCTTATAAAAAACATCACTAAAGATGAC